>JAGLCS010000020.1 GCA_023146115.1 Abyssibacter sp.
CAACCAGTTCCACCTGGCCGCCGCCTGAACCGCCCAATTCCTCCGGTATGGTGATGCCGAGCAGCCCGTACTCGCCCAGAGCTTCCCAGGCCTCCTGCGGGAAGCGGTGGTTATCGATGCACTCGCGCATGTATGCCCGGCTAAAGCCCTCGCTCACGCCGCGGGTGGCCTCGCGGGTGTCACGCATGCGCTGGGCCACGCTGGCCTGGTCGAATTCAATTTCGGGTGCTGCACTCATTGTCGATCCTCCTCGTCTCACCCTTTCGGGGTGAACAGGTTGCGTTGACCGTCGCTGCGCACGTGGCCGGCGCGGTTGAGAAACTCGTCGTCGGTCATGGCATTGAGCAGGTCCGGGTCGGCAGGGGTGTTGGCGATGAATCGGCGGCCATCGTCCAGGCGGCCCAGGACAATGCCCTGGGCCGGCCGGTCGTCACGGTCGTGCATGACGGTATAGGTTTCGATGCGCCCGGCACCTTCCGGCTGCGCCGCAACCTCTACACCGGGGCCGGCGTCGATTTCCGCCTGCACGGCCGCCGCGTCGCCCCGCCGCCAGCCGCCGGCCGGTGGCCGCGACCCGTACAGCCCCAGCGAATGCTTGCTCATGTACCACCCCACGCCACTGACCAGTGCGAGAGCGTCGGGTTCGGCGCGGATACGGGCCATGGTTTCAGCGATGGCGTGGGTGCAATAGTTGCTGCCGGGCCCACCGTGGTACGCGAGACCGCCCGTGACGGTGAGCGGCCGGGGATCATCTTCGGCGATGCTCAGGGCGTTGCGCGCCACCTGCACTGCGCTGGGAAAGCAGCTATACAGATCGAGATAATCGATGTCATCTACGGCCAGCCCAGTAGCCTCGAACAGGCGCCGGCCGCAAGCGGCGATCGCCGGGCAGCGGGACAGCTCCGCCCGTTCGGAAACGAACCAGCGATCGCTGGCATCCGCCGCGGCCATGGGATACACCCAACGCCTCGGGTCGATCCCCAGAGCTCGAGCCTTGGCGGCCGACATCATCACCAGCGCGGCCGCTTGGTCCACCGCGATGATGGCGTTCATGCGCTTGGTGTAAGGCGCGCCAACCATGCGGTTTTCCGGCGTACGCTCGGCAATATCAGCTGCGGACAAGGGCTCGCGGCGCCAGGCCTTTGGGTTGTTCATGGCGACGGCGTTGAAACCGGCATACAACTCGCCCAGCGCCTGCCGGTGCGCGGCCGGGTCGCGCCCGTACTGGCCGCGCAAGGCCTGCTCGAACAGTGGGTAGATCTGCACGGGCAAATTAAGCCCGTGCCGTTGTTCGGCGGGGTTGGTCGGTTCACGGTCGTCGCCGAGCAGCCGGGGACCCTCGCCGGCTTCGGTGTCGATCACCCCGGACAGGCCCGCCCCCTTGTCGCGCATCTGCGTGGCCAGCGCTTCGCCACCCGCGATCAGCGCGCAATCGAGTTCGTCGGCGGCGATGCGGTCGGCATAGTAACCGACCAGCCATTGGCCCATATTGCCGCCGATGGGCGTGTAGAAGCGTTCGCCGGGGTCGATACCCAGCGTTTGGGCCAGACTGGCCGGCGCGTCGGGATAGGCCGGCGCCAGGATGTTGAGACAGGTCAACGACTGGATATGACGCAAGACGCCGTCGATGCCGCAGTCCGCCGCCGCGGCCCGGGCGGCCTCGGCGATCAGACCGATCGGTGTGCGCTGGTCATCGGGTTCGCGCGCGGTGATCTGGCTGGCGCCGACCAGCACCGGCGTGTTGCTATCAGACGTCATTGTTCTTCCCTGATTTTACCGCCGGGGGCGGTCTCGAACAGCAGCTGCACGCGCCCATGGGCGACGGGTGTGCTGGCCCGGTCCTGCCAGCAGCTGACATGGACCAGCGCCGTACGCCGGCCCTGGCGGAAGATTTCGGCGGCGGCGTAGGTGGGCCGCGCCCGCGCGGAACGCAGATAGTCCACGTTGCAGTCGAGGATGCGGGGGCGGCGAGCCTGTGCATCGCGGCTTTGCGCGGCGACGCGCGCCGTAATCTCAATCAACCCGCCGATAGCGCCGCCATGCAGGGCCGGCAACATGATGTTGCCTATCAGCGCATCGCGATACGGCAAATGGACTTCCATGCCGGTGCCGCTCTGATGGATCGCGAGCCCAAGGCGCCGCGCGTAGGGAATGCGTTCCAGCAACTTCTGCCAAGTGGCCCGCGTATCGGCGCACACATCCTGCTCGAGCGTCCTCGATGACATTGGACCAGCTGTCTCGCTCATACGGTATCGCCCCGCGAAGCCTTCGTCGCGACGCGCTTGCTCTGGGTGCCGCGCATGAAGGTGGCATTACCTATAGCAACCGGGCCATCCTCTTCCTCGGAAGACACCTCGCAGCGCACGAACGCGACGTCATCGGTCAAGTGATGACAGCGGGCGGTGGCCACCAGGGCACGTTCGCTACCGGCCGGCCGGAGATAATCCATGCGCAGATCCAGCGTGGCTATGGGTTTCAACTCCCGTAGCGCGGCGAATACCGCCAACCCGCAAGCCGAGTCCACCAGCGAATACAGCACGCTGGTACAGAGTTCCTCGGCTGCATCGTCGGCGTGCAATGCCGGACCCGGCTCCAGTCGCATGCGGACTTGATCTGCTTCCATCGCCAGCACCTCCATCCCGAGATCGCTGCTGTGGGGCACCTGCTCGCCGAACTGCCGCGCCACAGCGACTGGATCATGGTCCGCCAGGTTGCCTGTACCGGCCATCAGCCCTGAGCTCTGTCCTGTTCCATCTCCGCCGCCATGTCGCCGCTAAGTGCATCGGGCGCAGCTAACAGACGCGGATAATGTTTGCGATAAGCCGCCGTCAGTTCGGCGTAGGGCAGATCGGCGCGGGGGCCGTGATCGGTCAGATACTGCATGTGGCGGCGCCCGGCGGTGTCGAACTCGTGCATGAGCGCATGCTCGCGGCCGTCGAATTCCAGTGCCTTGACGCCGAAGCGTTCGCACAGTTCGATGTTGAACGCCGGGGTGGCCTTGACCCAGCCCCCGCCCAGCCACAACTCGGTGTAGCCGTGGTAATAGAAAATGTCTGTCTGCATCAATGCCAGCAGGCGTTGGCTGGCCAGGTGGTTTTTCACATCCGCCAAGCCGATGCGAGCGGGTATGCCCGCGGCCCGGGCGCAGGCCGCCAGCAACACGGCTTTGGGTACGCAATAACCGCGGCCAGCAGCCAGCGTTGTGCTGGCGCGCAACCTGTCAGGCTCCAGCGAGAATGCGTAGGGGTCGTAGCGGATTTCATCCCGGACCGCATAGTAAAGGCGGATGGCGCGCTGCCGGTCATCGCCTTCCCCCGCGCGGTTGCGGGCGAAGTCCTGGATGTCGGGGTGGTCGCTATCAACAAAATCGCCGGGTGCCAGGTACTCGCGGGTATCTGCATTCATGTAAGTGTTCTTTTGATTCATAGCGTCGGCACTCGCGACCGGGCGGAAACGACCGCCGAAAAAGGCCATTCCAGAGAGGTCACAGTAGGTGGACGGCGCGAAGCCGGCGAGGACATTTATTGACAACGCGGGGGCATTTAAAGACAAGTCCCGCGTTTAGGAGGCTGCTGAAAAGCGTAGCTTTTCGGCGGCCGACGCCCGGCACAAGGACGTGCCGGCAAAAATCGAACACTCAAGCGCTTGGTTTTTCGAGCAGCCGGGAGACCGCGTCTTCCGGCTGCGTTGCTGAAAGCGCCATGGATGGCGCTCTTCAGTGGCCTGATCGGGGCGGCTGCTACCCTGTATTTCGCCGATATTGCTCAGGCGGAACCCCGAACCAGCGCTTGAACGCACGCCGAAAACTCGCGGTGTCGTGGTAATTCATCAGCGCGGCAATCGCTTCTACGGACATTTGGCTGTCAAGCAAATAGCCGGTGGCCTGGCGGGACAGAATCTCCTCGCGAATTTCCCGAAAACCGCTGTTTTCCTGTTTGAGTTTACGCGCTAGGGTGCGTTTGCTCATGAACAGGGCGGCTGCTGCTTCTTCTTCACAGAGCGTGCCTGGTGGGTGGGACAGCATCATTTTCTTGAGCCGGGTCCGATAGTCCGGTTCACGGCTCTGAAGTCGAGCGAGCATGGACTCGCACTGCTGCAAGGCTAGACCATAGTTTTCACTATTGGCAGAGACGTTCGGCATCCTGCACAACGCCATAGGGAGTCTGAGCTTCAACTGATCGCAGCCGAAGTAAACGCGCCCGGGCAAATACGCCGAGTAGTTGGCTCGGTAAGCCGGCGCCGCGTGGGCAAAACAGGCCTCGGCCTCATCTAAGGGCCGGCCGGCGATAAATTCGCCGGTTGCAAAAAATGCCTTGACCGCCGTTTCCGCCAAGCAACGCGCAACGTCCTGATCCAGCTGTGCCTGGAAATCCAACAAGCACTCCATGTGGTTTTCCGCCTGTTGCAAGCGCAAGTGGATGAAGCTCGCGCGCGTGGGCAGGAACTTGTGAAACGCCTGTAGAGCGGTGAGCAGGTCAGGGCTACTGCAAACGGCAAACCCCATGGCGCCATGTGTGGCCGGGGTCAGGCGCTCACCCAGCCGTAAACCGAAGTCCGGCTGGCCAGACAGCGCCAGCGCGTTGCGCAGAATCTGGACCTGCTGGTCTGGCGTAAGCAGGCTGTCATCAGTCAGGAATTGCTGAGTGCCAACCCCCGTGCCGCGCAACAGTTTGGGCAGTTGTCGCGCGGTAAGCCCAAGTTCACGGGCGATCAGTCGTGAGTAGTTCGACGGAATGTCGGCTTCGGTGTTTTGCAAGCCTGCCACCTACCTGGTCGTCGTCATAAGTCCCTCCACGGACCCGCCGAGTGTCTTTAAATGTCCCCATGTTGTCAACAAATGTCCTCATCCGAGGGTTGGCACGCAGTCACTATAAGTTGCAGTTAAAACCGACAGGAGGAGCGCAGTGGGCAAAATTACCTTTATCGAGCACGACGACACCGAACATGTCGTTGAATTCAAGGCTGGCGCCTCACTGATGCAAATCGCCGTGGATCACATGATTCCCGGTATTGATGCGGACTGTGGCGGGGAATGTGCCTGCGGCACTTGCCACGTGATCGTCGCGGACGAGTGGTACGACAAGACCGGCACGCCGGGTGATGACGAACAGCAGATGCTGTCCATGACCCCGGAGCTGGCAAAAACCTCGCGTCTGGGCTGCCAGGTTCAAACCACCGAGGCGATGGATGGCATGACCGTCCGTCTGCCCGAATTTCAGATGTAAGCACAGGAGGACGCCATGTCAACAGAATTGCAGATGAGCGATGTAGTCCAGACCAAGCTAATCAACGCCACCTCCAGAGTGGTGCCGATGCACCTGCAGATCCGGACACTCAAGATGCTGGTGCGGGCAAAGAAGAAGGTTATCGGCCCGCGGCGCCCTCCCATTCACTTTCAGGAAGCGCCCGCTCCCGATGTCAAAACGCTAGCGCTCGAGGACATCGACACCAGCAACCCTTTCTTGTATCGGCAGGATCAGTGGGGGGGCTACTTCAAGCGGCTTCGTGACGAGGCACCAGTCCACTTCCAGAAAGATAGCCCCTTCGGCCCGTTCTGGTCGATAACGCGCTACGAGGACATTTTGTTCGTAGACAAGAACCACGAGCTGTTCTCCTCCGAGCCGATCATCGTGCTGGGCGACTTTCCGGAAGGGATGCCCGTGGAAATGTTCATTGCGATGGACCCGCCCAAGCACGATGTACAGCGCCGCTCGGTGCAGGGCGTGGTGGCGCCGCAGAACTTGAAGGAAATGGAGGGGCTCATCCGTCAGCGCACAGGGGAAGTGCTCGACAGCCTGCCTGTCGACGAGGCCTTTAACTGGGTGCCGGCCGTGTCGAAGGAGCTCACGGGCCGCATGCTAGCCACGCTGCTAGATTTTCCGTACGAGGAGCGTCACAAGCTGGTCGACTGGTCGGATCGTATGGCCGGCACCACAGCGGCGACCGGGGGCGAGTTTGACGATGAAGACAACATGTTTGACGCCGCCGCTGACTTGGCGTGGTCTTTCTCTCAGCTGTGGCGCGACAAGGAGGAACGACGTGCGGCCGGTGAAGCACCCAGCTTTGATCTGATCAGCCTGTTGCAGAGCAGCGACGATACCAAGGACTTGATCAATCGTCCGATGGAGTTTATCGGGAATTTGACGCTGCTTATCGTCGGTGGCAATGACACCACGCGTAACTCAATGAGCGGCGGGGTGCTCGCCCTGAATCAATTCCCCGAGGAATTCGCCAAGCTCAAGGCCAACCCGGAGCTGATTCCCAACATGGTTTCGGAAATCATCCGCTGGCAGACTCCGCTGGCCAATATGCGCCGCGTTGCCACGCAAGATGTTGAATTGCGTGGCCAAACCATAAAAAAAGGCGATCGCGTATTGATGTGGTACGCCTCGGGCAACCGGGACGAACGCAAATTTGAAAACCCTGATGATCTGATTATCGACCGTAAGAACGCGCGCAACCATATTTCGTTTGGCTATGGAATCCACCGTTGCATGGGTAACCGTCTGGCCGAATTGCAGTTGCGCATCCTATGGGAAGAACTGCTCAAGCGCTTTGACAACATCGAAGTCATTGGCGAGCCCGAGCGGGTTCAGTCGAACTTCGTGCGAGGCTATTCCAAGCTGATGGTCAAGCTGACGCCCAAAGGTAGAGGCGTGGTGTAAACCAGTATGGCGTCCGGACCATTCGATTATGTGGTGGTTGGCGGCGGCTCGGCCGGATGCGCCGTCGCCAACCGCCTCTCCGAGAGCGGCCGCCATTCGGTGCTGCTGCTCGAAGCCGGTCCGGAGAGTCGCCGCAATCCTTTCGTGAACATGCCGCTGGGCTTTCTGCAGCTGATGTTCAGCCGTCGCTACAACTGGCAGTTCAATACTGAACCGCAGCGGCACATGCACGACCGTGCGTTGTTCCAGCCGCGCGGCAAGATGCTCGGGGGGTCCAGCGGCATGAACGCGCAGGTGTACATCCGTGGCCATGCCTGGGACTACGACGAGTGGGCACGGCTGGGTTGCGAGGGTTGGTCGTACGCCGACGTGCTGCCGTATTTCCGCAGGTCAGAACATTTCGAGCCGAAGGTGACCCCGGATGAGGCAGCCTTCCATGGCCAGGGTGGTCCGCTCAATGTGGCCGAGAGACGCTATACCAATCCGTTGAGCACGGCATTCGTCGGCGCGGCGGCGCAGGCGGGGTACCGACGCAATCCGGATTTCAACGGTCATGAGCAGGAAGGCGTGGGTTTTTACTACGCGTACCAGAAGGACGGCGCGCGCTGCAGCAATGCGCGCGCTTATCTCGAACCCGCAGCGGGCCGTTCCAACCTGACTGTCCGCAGCAGCGCCCACGTTACCCGTGCGCTGCTCGAAGGCACCCGCGCTACCGGGGTCGAGTACCGGGACCCGACGGGGCTGGCGCAGGTCCGCGCCAAGCGCGAAGTTGTGCTCTGCGGTGGCGCGTTCAACACGCCGCAGCTGCTGATGCTGTCCGGGATCGGCCCACGCGAGGAATTGGCCCGGCACGGCATCGAGCTGCGTCATGCACTGGAAGGTGTGGGGCAGAATCTCCAAGACCATATCGACGTGTTCGTGCGTGTCAAAGCACGCAGCCGCCAGAGCATCTCAATGCATCCGAGCTACTGGCTCAAGGGCCTGTGGGCGCTGCTGCAGTACGTGAGCGGCCGCCGCGGTGTGCTGTCGAGCAACGGCGCCGAGGCCGGCGGGTTCATCCGGTCCCGGCCGGAGGAGCCGATACCCGATCTGCAACTGCACTTCGCACCCATGCTGTACGCCGACCACGGGCGGGACCTGAAGACCGCCATGAGTGGCTACGGCTATGCCGTGATGATCTACGGGCTCAGGCCATCGTCGCGTGGTCGCGTCGGCCTGCACAGTGCAGATCCGTTCGCGCTGCCGCTGATCGATCCGAACTACATGGCTGAAGCTGCCGACGTTGAGCGACTCGTGCGCGGGGTACGCTTGGTGCGCAGCATTCTGGCTCGGCCGGCTTTCGCCCCGCACCATGAGGTCGAGATGTCGCCGGGGACGGCACTGCAGAACGATGACGACCTCGCCGACTGGGCGCGGCGCAGCGGGGAGTCGGCGTATCACCCGGTCGGCACCTGCAAGATGGGCGTCGACCCGATGGCGGTGGTCGATCCGCGTCTGCGCGTGCATGGTCTGCTACGCCTGCGGGTGGTCGATGCATCCATCATGCCCACGCTGGTGGGAGGCAACACCAATCAGCCGGCGACCATGATCGGAGAAAAGGGCGCGGCGATGCTGCTCGAGGATGCGGAGGCCAGTGGCGGCTGAGCGCCGCGTGTGTTGTAGCGGTGGGCGCGGTTGACAAGCACCACACCAGGCGCCCCGACCTTGTGCTCGTCCCGATTGGCATTTCGAGGCCTGAACGATCCAATCCCCAGGAACAGTCAAAGAGAGAGGCTATGGCGAACAGACGCCAAGATGCGACGGTCATCGTTGGAGGCGGGCACGCGGCAGGCTCGCTCCTGACAACCTTGCTGCAAAAAAAATATCAACAGGAGGTGGTTCTGGTCGGCGAGGAGCCCCATCCGCCCTACCAGCGACCACCTCTGTCCAAGAATTATCTGGCAGGAGATATTGATGAGGAGTCTCTGTACCTAAAGCCGCGTTCGGTGTACGACGACGCGGGCTACCAGCTTCGGCTCGGGGAGCGCGCCGAGCACATAGACCGGGACAACAAGACCATCACGCTATCGGACCAGAGTACGTTGAAATACGGTCAACTCGTCCTGGCCACGGGGTCTCGTGTTCGACACCTGAACGCGCAAGGGGCCGACTTGAAAGGCCTTCATTATCTGCACGACATGGCTGACTCGGATGCCCTTCGTGAACAATTCGTCCCGGGGAAAAGTCTGGTCATCGTTGGCGGCGGCTACATCGGCCTGGAGGTGGCCGCCATCGCCGTCAAGGCAGGCCTCAAGGTCACGGTGCTGGAAGCCGTCGAGCGACTCATGCAACGTGTCACAGGCCCGGAAATCTCCGCGTTCTTTTATGCCAAGCACCGAGGTGCCGGAGTGGATGTGCGCCTGGACACGGCGGTCACCGGCTTCGAGGCCGGCAACCACGGCTACGTGGCGGGCGTAACACTGGCCGACGGCACGACCGTGCCGGCCGATCTTGTGCTCGTTTCGGTCGGCATCGCACCGGAAACCGCTCTGGCCGAAGCCGCCGGCCTGCCTTGTGACGACGGTATTCTCGTGGACGAATATACGCGTACTAACGATCCCGATATCCTGGCAATCGGTGACTGCACCCGCCACAGAAATCTTTTCTTTGAACAAACGCAGCGGATGGAGTCAGTCGCCAACGCGGTCGATCAGGCCCGTACCGCGGCGGCGACCCTGATGGGAGAGGACAGGCCCTACGATGCCGCACCCTGGTTCTGGTCGAATCAGTATGACGTGCGCCTGCAGATGGTGGGGTTGTCCCACGCTCATGATGAGCGGGTAGTACGTGGCAAGCCCGAGGACGAGGCATTCGCGGTGTTCTATCTGCGCCAAGGTCATCTCATTGCCGTGGACGCGGTCAATCTGCCTATGGCTTTGATGGTGGGTAAGAAACTCGTCTACCAACACAGGGAGGTCAAAGCGCAAGCGTTGCGTGATCCGGATATCGAATTGAAGTCCTTGATCTGAAGCATGCACAGACCCCCAACTGTGGCTAGGCGCCCTTTCGCGACATGGCAGGAAAGATTCGGGCAGTACCCTCCGTTAAAGGCGCAGGTCGCCCTGCGCGTCGCTTTCTCGACCGCATCGAGTGACCAAATCGAGGTGTATGCCGATATGCCATGCGACCTGGGCGGCGCTGCGAACTGCATGACTTCACAACTCAACGGCTTTGCACTTCATGTCGGGGCTGCATCGTCTTTTCTGGGATATGGGCAGTCTTTTCAGCCAGTGTGGCCTGCTCCGTTTTCGTCATTCTCAGTGCTGACGCGACAGAACTCCACGCTGTGTTCCAGTTTACGAGACGACACGCGTACAGGGATTTCCCACATTCCATTCTGGTTTACAGGTTACATGTCGTACTCGGCCCTGCCATCGAACCCACTCTGTATTCCGGATACCCAAAAAACGTGGCTTCAACCGAAGCCACGTTTTGCATTTCTGGGCGAGGCGAGTGGTGTTGCTTTCGCGCGATACCGGCCCGAGCCCACGTCCCGTTCGGACGACCGGGCCGGAGCAAGTCGGCCTATTGCGCCTGTGACAGCAGGTCGAGCTGCCGGGCGCCTTCGCGGCACTGCGCGACGAAGCCAGGGGCCAGGTCCAGGGTGCTGGCATCGCCCGCACGGGCGCCCGCCTCGATCTCGTTAGCCTGATCGCCCAGGTGGCTGAGTCCCACGGTCCGGGTTGACGACTTCAAGCTGTGTGCGAGTTCGGCCAGCTCGGCCAGATCGGCTTGCGCATGTGCCTGTTCCAGCCGCTCGGTCTTGTCGCGGATTTCGGCGGTGAACTGCGACATGATCAGAGGAAACATCTCCTCTCCGACATCACGGCGCAGCTGGTCGAGCATGGACTGATCAAGCATTGTGAAGCTCCTCGGAAGGCTGGCTGGGGGCTGGCGAAGGGGTCATGGTCGGTTCCAGCCACCGGTGCAGAGCGCGCAGCAATGCCGCGCGTTCCAGGGGTTTGGTCAGGTGTTCGTTCATTCCCGCAGCCAGGAACCGCTCTTCATCCCCCTGCATGGCATTGGCGGTCAGGGCGACCACGGGCAGGTGTTCGCGATCGAAGCGTTCGCGTAGCTTGCGCGTGGCGGTCACGCCGTCCATTTCCGGCATGAAAACGTCCATCAGCACGAGGTCGTAAGGCAGCCGTTGCAGGGCTTCCAGCGCCTCCAGGCCATTGCTCACAACGTCGACCCGGTAGCCGGTGTTCTGCAACATCGCGCGGATGACCATCTGGTTGGTCGGCGAGTCCTCGGCGAGGAGAATCCGTACCGCGGGCCAGCCCAGTTCCGATGGCAGCAACGGGGTGGCCGCCGGCGCTTCGCCGTTGTCGGTAACGGTTCGAGCCACCGGGAATTCCACATCCACATAAAAGCGGGCGCCCTTGCCGGGTTCGCCATGGGCGCCGATGGTTCCGCCCATCAATTCGACCAGACGCTTGCAGATCGCAAGCCCAAGACCGGTGCCGGCGAATCGGCGTGCGGCGTTGTCATCCAGCTGATCGAAGGGTGTGAACAGTCGTTCGGCCTGGTCTGGGTCAAACCCGATGCCGGTGTCTTCGACCTCGATGCGCAGCGGCAGCGTGCGGCCGATGTCCCCGGCGGCGCGTAGACGTAGCGTGACCTGACCACAGTCCGTGAACTTGATCGCGTTGGACATGAGGTTGAGCACGATCTGACGCAGGCGGGCCTCGTCCGCGATGACAATTGCGGACCGCAGTCCGTCATCCCACCGGACCTTGAGATCCAGCGACTTGCTTTCGGCCTGCGCGCGCACCAGGTCGACCACGCTGTCGACCATGGTCGACAGCCGGCAGTCGGAGGCTTCGAGTTCCAGCTTGTCGGCCTCCATCTTGCTGATATCGAGAATCTCGTTGAGCAGTCCCAGCAGGTGCTGAGCGGACTGGTGTGCGGTCTGCACATACTTGGTTTGTTGAGCGTTCAGGCCTGCATCGCCACTGAGCACACTCAGCAGTCCGATCACTCCGTTCAGCGGGGTTCGGACCTCGTGGCTGACCGTGGCCAGGAACGTGCTCTTGGCCTGGTTCGCCTGTTCGGCCTTTTGCCGTGCGTCGATCAGATCCCGCGTGCTGGCCTTCTGGTCGGATACATCGACGTGAAAGGACACGGTGCCGCCGTCTCGCATCCGCTGTTCCACGACACGCACCCAGCGACCGTCCGCGAGTTTCTGATCGAAGGCGGATCTGGGCATGCGGTGGCGTTGCAGGATGACTTCCCGGAAATCGCCTTTGGCCTTGGCATTCATGCCCTGGGTGATTGCGAACTGGTCGGCGGAAATCGCGAAATCGAGGATGTCCTCGAACTGACGGCCGATCTGCAACCGCGGGCGGGCACGGGCGTAGAGTTCGCGATAGCGGTCATTGCAGATGTTCAGCCGATCATCGCGGTCGAAAATCACGAAGCCGGCCGGCAGCGCCTGGATGGCGTCGCGAAAACGCGCATGGCTGGACTCCATGTCGCTGACGGTGCGCTTGATGGTCATGCGCGTATGGGCGGGCAGGCGCAGCAGGGCATGCAGAATGACCCCGGTCAAGGCGCTCGCCACCAGCGCCAGGGCCCAGAACAACCGTCGCCCAGACCAGCTTGTGGGCCAGCCGCCCTGCGGAATCACGCCCATGGTCCAGTCGCCGCCGGGGACGGCGACTGGAATGGTCACGCTGTTGTCGGTGAACGCGCGGGTGGAGCCATAAAGACTGGGGAGTACCCCCTCGGTCGTATCCCCGGCACGCAAGGCATATTCGAACCCGCTTTCGGCATCGAAAAAGCCAACGTCGCGGAGCAGCCCGTCCAGATCGATCAGCACGCTGGCGAACCCCCAGAAGTCCGTCTGATTCGAAGCCTCGCGAGGCAGCAGAATCGGCAGACGACCGATCACCGCCTCGCCGCCCTGCAGCAGTGGCACCGGGCCGCTGACCCAGACCTGTTCCGAGTCAATGGCGCGTTGGGCGGTTCGCCGGCGACTGGGGTCGCTCATCAGATCGTGGCCGATCGCGGCCCGATGGTCGGCGATGGGCCAGACATGAGTGACGATGGCATCTGGCGCCAGCTGCAGGCTCACCACATGGCGGACACGGCCAGCCAGCTGCGCCGCGAAATTCTGGAAGGCAGATTCATCGTAGGTCACGCCTGCATGCACCTGACCGCTGAGCGCATAGACCAGGTGCAGGCGCGCGGCCAGCTCCGATTCCAGGCGGCCGAGCATCAGACTGGCGTTGTGGAAGGCATCATGGCGCGCGTGATCCTGACCGGCATGCGTCTGCTCGCTGTCCCACAGCCAGGCGGCGACCAGCACGGTCATGGCAGCGAGCGCGCCGGTTAGCGCCGCGGCCACCGGATAAGAGAGGCGGTCGCGCAGGGTCTTCAGGCGCCGCCGGGCGAGTTGCCATCGATCGTCCAGAACGGAGGGCATACTTGGCGCCAGCCGAGGTTCGCGCAGCTCGACCTCGACCAGCTCGCCGAGCACGCGCAGGGCATCACGGTCCTGGTCGCTGAACCGTCTGGGTTTTGGATCGATGATGCACAGCGTGCCGATCAGGTAGCCGCCGGGTCCTTTGAGTGGGCAACCGGCATAAAACCGGATGTGCGGTTCCCCGACCACCAGCGGGTTCTCCGCGAAGCGGTCATCCTGCAAGGTGTCCTCGATCACCAGGGGCCGGTCGTGATCAATGGCATGCGAGCAAAAGGAGACGGACCGCGCGGTTTCGCTGACTTCGAGCCCCTGGCGCGACTTGAACCATTGCCGGTCGGCATCAACAAGGCTGACCAGGGCGATTTCGACGCCGAAGAGCTGCTGCGCGAGCCGGGTCAGTCGATCAAACCGAGCCTCCGGTGGCGTATCCAGAATGTTGAGGTCCCAAAGTGCTTCACAGCGGGCGCGCTCATCCGGCCCGGTGGTCGCGGCGTTCATGCCCGGCCTCGTAGTGAAGGCCCTCGGTAAAGCCCTCGCCTTGGCGAATGCGGCGTCATCAGGACGAGGCCTCCCAGGCCTTGAGCTTTCGGTACACCGTGGATGCGCTCACGCCAAGGTGGGCCGCGGCCACCGGCACGTTGTCATCGCATTGCTCGATGGCCGCTTCGATGGCCCGTTTTTCCACCAGCCACAAGGGTTCGATGGCAAGGCCGGGGTTTGCCGAGCTGGTCACGGCGCGTGGCCGCGGTCGGGGGGTGGCGCCGCCTTCGGGTTGGGTTCCCGTCAGCCCGAGCGGGTCCGGCAGCATGTCGCGCGTGACCACCTCGCCATCGTTGAGCAGCACGATGTTATGGACCACGTTGTGCAGCTGACGGACATTGCCGGGCCAGTCGTAGTTCAGCAGCGTGCTTTGCACGTTGGCGTCAAAACCGTTGAATGTGCGGCCTTCCTCCCGACTCAGGCGGGCGAGGAATGCCTCGGCAATGTCGAGAATGTCGCGCTCGCGGTCACGCAGCGCCGGCATGCGAATGGGGATGACGTTCAGGCGGTAGTACAGGTCTTCACGGAACTGCTTGTCCGCCACCTGCATTTGTGGGTCCTGATTCGTGGCACAGACGAATCGCACGTTCACCCGAATATCCTTGGTGCCACCCACGCGCTGGAACACACCGGTCTGGATGAAGCGGAGCAGTTTGACCTGGAGGTCCAGGTCCATTTCACCGATCTCGTCCAGAAACAGCGTGCCGCCATTGGCGCGCTCGGCTGCACCCTGCCGGTCGCTGTGGGCGCCGGAGAATGCACCCTTCATATGGCCGAAAATCTCGCTTTCGAACAGTTCGCGCGGTATCGCGCCGCAGTTGATGGCGACAAAGGGCTTGTTGGTGCGGTCGCTGCGCTCGTGAATGGCTTGCGCGCAGAGCTCCTTGCCGGTGCCGGACTCGCCGGTGATGAACACCGAAGCCCGGCTCGTGGCCGCGCTGTCGATAATGCGGTAGACCACCTGCATCGGCAGCGACCGTCCCACGAAACCGGCATAGCCGTCGCGTTCGATCTGCTGACGGATGATCTGCACCTCATCATGCAGGCGGCGCTTGTCCATGACGTTGTCGACCGTCACGCGCAGCCGCTCTGCGGTAAAGGGTTTTTCCAGAAAATCCGCGGCCCCCAGACGCATGGACTTGAGCGCGGAATCCGCCGAGCCATGGGCCGTGATCACGACGCAGGGGCAGCTATGCCCGGCGGTCTTCATCTTCTGCAGGATGTCGTAGCCGTGTATGTCGGGCAGCTGCAGGTCCAGCAGCACCAGATCCGGACGGTCGGATTCCAGGACTTCCAGCCCGTGACTGCCCGTCGCCACCCACTGCACCTGATAACCCATGCGGCGCAGGTAGCGTTCGTACAAGGCACCGAGCGGTGGCGTGTCTTCAATGACCAGCGCCAACGGAGCATCGGCAATCGTGCGATGCATCTCGGGATCGTCCGGCAGGTCAGCGGAGTATGGAAGCGATGAGTTCATGGTGGACGGGTCCTCTGGTGGCGTCCCCTGTCCAATGCAGGCGCCATTCCAGAAGGGGCGCCCTCCAAGCTCATGATTTATCGAACAATATCTCGAACTTCAGCTTGTTGCGGAGCAGGTATTCCGATCGTGCTTTGCATTTTGCAACGCAGAATGCGAAGCGAGCGTGAAGCCGGGCTGCTAGTTGATGGGCCGAGACGCCCAGGTCTGCTGGAGGGAATCGAGCGGTGCGGGCCGGCCAATGAGGTAGCCCTGCAGCGTCGTACAGCCCAGCTGCGAGAGCATTTGCATCTGCGCTTCGGTCTCGACGCCCTCGGCGACGATCTTGAGGCCCAGGCTGCAAGCCATGGCGGTGATCGCGCTGACGATACGAAAATCGTCCAGGTCGGATTCCAGACGATCGACGAAGCTCTTGTCGATCTTCAGGCCGGCAACCGGCAACTCGCGTAGATGCCGCAGGCCCGAGTAACCAGTCCCGAAGTCGTCCAGCCACAGCGCGATGCCATCCCGTGTAAAGCGGTCCAGGTTATCCAGCATCGTCGAGTTCGAGTTCAGTAGCGTCGATTCGGTGATCTCGATGTGGATCTGGCTGCCGTCGATCTGCCGGCGGGCCAGCCAGTGGCCGAATCGGCTGCTGAGCTCCGGGTCTTGCAGCTGCTGGGGGGAAAGGTTCAGGGCCACGTGCAGCGGATTGCCGAATCCGGTGGTCAGGGCGGGCAGGTCCGACGAGGCGCAGGTCAGAATGCCGTCCCAGAGGTCATGAATATGCCCGGCCTGTTCCAGCAGATTGACGAACAGCAACGGTGACACCTGACCAAATCTGGGGGAGTGCCAGCGCGCCAAAGCCTCGAAACCGACCAAGCGGCCATCCATGGCGTCGACCTGGGGCTGGTAGTTCAATGTGAACTCTTCGTGCAGCAGTCCGTCGAGTACATCGGCGACTGTCGGTGGGGCAGCATCGATCGCGAGCGCGGTTGACTGGTTCATGGCATGGGCCGGAGAAGGGTGGTCCTGTGCCTCAGGCAATGTCGATACCAAGCGATAAATGTCTTTATTACAAGGAGTTATGCGGGTATGTATGCTGTCGATGCAGGCAAAGTTCGCGTTTTGCGAATGAACCTGCGTGTCGATACGGTTTCGAGTGGGGGTTCGGCATGGCACGGGGCGAACAAGCGGAGGGTCAGAATCGGATCGCGGACCGGCGTGAGCAGGGTGGTCGGGTGTGAGCCGTGCGGCGTTGCCATCCATGGCACAACTGCTGGCGTTCGACGCCGCGGCCCGGTTGGGCAGTTTCAAGGAGGCCGCGGCGGCGCTGCATCGCACACCGTCGACCATTAGCCACGATGTCGCCGCCCTGGAAACCTTCCTGGGCGCGCTATTGTTCGAACGCCGCACGCGGGCGGTGCTGTTGACCGACGCGGGCCGGGCTTATGCCGATGCGGTGGCGGGATTGCTGGACGGACTTGCCGGTGCGACCGCACAGCTGCGATCACGCTGCTGGCCCGACGCGGTCCGCATCAGCACCAATCCGCTTATGGCCGCAGAGATCGTGACCCCGCTGATCCCCCGCTTCGAGGCGGAGTTTCCTGGCGTGCAGTTGCATCTGTCCGTGACCGAGACCCTGGAAGACCCAGGCCAGGGTGCGGTTGACCTTGCGATCCGCTACGGCGGCACCGATCAGCGGAATCTGGAGCAGGTGCAGATCTGTGATTCAACGGCCCTGCCGGTGGCGGCGCCTGGTGTCGATTGGGACGGTGCCCCGCGCATCGACTATGTGCTGGGAACGTCCACCGCGTGGACGCAATGGCAGCAGCTGGGCCATGCGCTGCCAGGTGGCTCGGGTCGGGTGCACCGGTTCAGCCAGTTCGCCGCGGCGGTCGGCGCCGCGGAGCGTGGTCTGGGTATCACGCTCGCCCCCCGCCCGTTGCTGAACCCGCTGATTCGCAGTGGACGTCTGGTCGCGATGCCGAATGCCGAGACCATGTCCGTGTCGCCGATTACGCTGATCAGCCGCCGTCTGGGCGTGGATGCCGCGGTCTGGCGAGGTTTGCGCGACTGGTGGCGTGACGCGCTGCGCAGCGCACTGCATG
The DNA here is from genome assembly GCA_023146115.1 of Abyssibacter sp. Classification (GTDB taxonomy): domain Bacteria; phylum Pseudomonadota; class Gammaproteobacteria; order Nevskiales; family OUC007; genus Abyssibacter. The sequence continues at coordinate 17,239 of JAGLCS010000020.1, forward strand.
GATGAACAGCATGCATCTGTCGGTGCAGCAGATTCGTTTGTCACCCGTCGCCGGTCCCATCACCGTTGCGGCTCTGCTCTGCTGGATGGTCCGGAATGCTGCAACGCCTGATTCAGTTGGTCGACACGATCCCAACACATATGCGGTCCGGCAGGGTCATGCGAGGCCCCGCCGCACGGACTCGTAGCGACATTCGCTTCGTGCGGCTGGATCGGGCCATGGTCCGTTGCAGGCAGCTGGGCGATGGGCGATCGCTGGTGTTCGCCACCGATCCGCCGGTGCCGCTGGAATGCTATGACGCGTTGTTTGACGCACTCGCGCCACGATTTCGCGTCACGGTGTTCGAGATGCCGGGTTTCGGCGCATCGCTGCCACGGGCGGGCATGCGCTTGTCGATGCGTGACGCCATCGGTCTGGTCGCGCGGTTTCTGGAACAGCTGGGATCCGGGCCGCACAGCCTGGTCATGCCCTGCGTGCTGGGTCTGGTCGGTTTGGGGCTGGCCCGGCAGCACCCGCGCCTGATCGGACAGCTCGTGCTCAGCCAGACGGCGGACTGGGCCGGGACCCAGCGGTGGCTGGCGAAACGCGATCCCAACGGCGTGCTGCGCCGGCCGGTGCTGGGGCAGCTGGCATTGGCGGCGTTACGGCGCAAGCGTATCGACGCCTGGTATCGCACGGCGGTTGCAGATGCCGCGATGGTGCAGCCGCTGGTCAAGGCCACGCTGGAGAACTTTGACCACGGCGGGTGTTTTTGCCTCGCATCGGGTTTCCAGGATTGCCTGAGCAATCACCAGAATCAGCTTGCGCCGGTGCCTCATGACACGCTGCTGATCTGGGGCGACGCCGATCCATCGCACCGGGGTACCGGTTTTGCTGCAACCCAGGCTTTGGCGCCGAACGCCGAACTCGTATGTGTCGAAGGCGCCGGACACTTTCCCGAGCTGGAACGGCCCGAGGCGTTTGTCGGCCACCTGGGCCGGTTTCTGGCGAACGGCCGGTCTGGCTAGAGAATGCCCGGCAGGTCCAGCCCCTTCTCCCGCGCGCAATCGCGGGCGATGTCGTAGCCCGCATCCGCGTGACGCATCACGCCCGTGGCCGGATCGTTCCACAGCACGCGATCGATGCGCTTGGCCGCAGCATCCGTGCCGTCGCAACAGATCACCACGCCGGCATGCTGCGAAAAGCCCATGCCGACGCCGCCGCCGTGGTGGAGACTGACCCAGGTGGCGCCCGATGCGGTGTTCAGCAGCGCGTTGAGCAGCGGCCAGTCCGAGACGGCGTCGGAGCCATCGGCCATGGCCTCGGTCTCGCGGTTCGGGCTGGCGACGGAGCCGGAGTCGAGGTGATCCCGCCCGATGACGACGGGCGCCTT
>JAGLCS010000021.1 GCA_023146115.1 Abyssibacter sp.
GCGTCGTCAGGCAGTAGTTCGCGCACCTTGGCATCGGTTTTCGCGATGTCGTCCGGATCACCGGACAGCGCGGCCCAGCGGAACGGGCCGATCCCGCGACAGAACAGCGGCCGGATGTAGGCGGGCACGAAGCCGGGGAAGCAGAACGCGTCCTCGAAGCCCTGATCGAACGCCACCTGGCGGATATTGTTGCCGTAGTCGACGGTGGGCACGTCCGCTTTCGCGAATCCGGCCATGGCCTCGACATGCACGCGCATGGACGCGCAGGCGGCGGCTTCGACTGCAGCCGGATCGTCGGCGCGCCTGGCGGTCCACTGCTCCAGGGTCCAGCCCTGTGGCAGATAACCGTTGACCGGGTCGTGGGCGGAGGTCTGGTCGGTGACCAGGTCCGGACGGATGCCACGCTTCAACAGCTCGGGCACGAGGTCGGCGGCATTGCCCAGCAGGCCGACAGACTTGGCCTCGCCGGCTGCGGTCCAGCGGTCGATCAGCGCCAGCGCCTGGTCCAGCGTCTCGGCGCGCTCGTCCAGATAGCGCGTGCGCAGACGAAAATCGATGCGGTCCGAATCGCATTCGATGGCCAGGCAGCAGGCTCCGGCCATGACGGCGGCCAGCGGTTGCGCGCCACCCATGCCGCCAAGTCCCGCGGTGAGAATCCAGCGGCCGGTCCAGTCGCCGTCGTAGTGCTGGCGGCCTGCCTCGACGAAGGTTTCGTAGGTGCCCTGCACGATGCCCTGCGAGCCGATGTATATCCACGAGCCGGCCGTCATCTGGCCGTACATCATCAGGCCCTTGCGATCGAGTTCGTTGAACTGCCGCCAGTTGGCCCAGTGTGGCACCAGGTTGGAGTTGGCGATCAGCACCCGCGGCGCATCGGCATGGGTGCGGAACACGCCTACCGGCTTGCCGGACTGCACCAGCAGAGTTTCGTCGTCATTCAGTCGGCGCAGGGTTTCCACAATGCGGTCGAAGTCGTCCCAGGTTCGCGCGGCCTTGCCGATGCCGCCGTAGACGACCAGCGCATCCGGATTTTCGGCAACCTCGGGGTCGAGATTGTTCATCAGCATCCGCAGCGGCGCTTCGGTGAGCCAGCTCTTGGCGCTGCATTCGGTGCCACGGGGGGCGGTGACGGGGCGGGGTCCGGTCATCGTTTCAGGTCCTCGGCTGCGGAGGCGAGCGCATGCAGCAGCTCGCTTAACACCGCGCGCAATCGCGTGGCTTGGGTGTGGGCATAGGCAAACGGTTGCGCTTCCGTCGCGACATAGGCGCGCTGGGCCAACTCCATCTGGATCGCATGGACACCGGCGGCCGGGCGGCCGTAGTGCCGGGTGGTCCAGCCCCCGCGAAAACGGCCGTTGACCACGGTGTCGTAGTCACGGGCTGCGCGGCAGGTGTTCGCGGCGATCTGTTCGAAAATCGGCGCGCAGGTTCGACCGTGATCGGTGCCGATGTTGAACACCGGCAGCTCGCCGTCGAACAGGAACGGCACGTACGAGCGGATGGAGTGGCAGTCGTAGAGCAGCGCGATGCCGTGACGGGCGCGGGCGCGCTCGATCTGCGCGGCCAACGCGGCGTGATACGGCTGGTGGAATCGGTCGCGTCGTTCGGCGAGCTCATCCGCATCCGGCGCCTGCCCGGCACGCCAGATCGGCTGGTTGGCGAAGTCGACGCGCGGCACCAGTCCGGTGGTGTTCTGGCCGGGGTACAGGCTTCGTCCGTCCGGGTCGCGGTTGGCATCAATCACGTAGCGGTGGAAGGTCGCGGTTACCGTGGTCGCCTGTGGAAGCAGCCCGCGGTATAGCCGGTCGACATGCCAGTCGGTATCGGCCAGCGTCTGGCCGTTGGCGTTCAGGCGGGCGGCGATGGCGTCGGGCAGCCAGGTGCCTGCATGCGGCGCGGCAAGAATCACCGGGCTGTCGCCCTCGACAATCTGGACCGGGTTCATGATGCGAGCGACAGCGGGTCGGTGACGCCGGCAGCCCGCAGCAACGCGCCGGATTCGACCAGACCCACGGCCTGTTCCAGATCTGGCGACAGGTACCGATCTTCGACCAGTGCCGGGACGTCGGCGCGAACCCGGGTAATGACTTGTTGCAACGCCGGGCTGGTCACCAGCGGTGCGCGCAGTTCCACGCCCTGGGCGGCCGACAGCGCTTCGACGCCGAGAATCCCGGCGAGATTGTCGGCCATGCGCAGCAGGCGGCGGGCGCCATGGCAGGCCATGGACACGTGATCTTCCTGATTCGCCGAGGTCGGCGTGGAATCCACCGAAGCCGGCGTGGCGAGCTGCTTGTTCTCGGACATCAGCGCCGCCGATGTCACCTCGGCGATCATCAGCCCGGAGTTCAGGCCGGGCTTGGGCGTTAGAAACGCCGGCAGGCCAAAGCTGAGCGCCGGGTCCACCAGCAACGAGATACGCCGCTGAGCGATGGAGCCGGTCTCCGCCAGGGCCAGGGCGATCTGGTCGGCGGCGAAGGCCACCGGTTCGGCGTGGAAGTTGCCGCCAGAGACGACAGAGCCGTCGTCCAGCACCAGCGGATTGTCGGTTGCGGCGTTGGCCTCGATGGTGAGGGTGCGGGCGGCCTGGCGCAGCAGATCGATGATCGCGCCCATGACCTGGGGCTGGCAGCGCAGGCAGTACGGGTCCTGAACCCGCTCGTCATTGGCCATGTGGCTGTCGCGAATGCCGGAGCCGTCCATTAGCAGGCGTAGCGTGGCTGCCGCATCAATCTGGCCTGAATGGCCGCGTAGTTCGTGAATCTCGTGCCGAAAAGGCGCCGATGATCCCATTGCCGCATCCGTGGACAGCGCGCCGGTCACCAAGGCCGTGACGGCTAGATTCCAGGCCCGCAGCAGGCCGGTGATCGCCAGGGCCGTGGAGACCTGGGTGCCGTTGATCATCGCCAGGCCTTCCTTTGGCCCCAGCGTAATGGGCGACAGCCCTGCCGCAGCCAGCGCCTGGGCGCCGGGCATGCGGGTGCCGTCGTAGAACGCTTCGCCCTCGCCGATCATCACGGCGGTCAGATGAGCCAGCGGGGCGAGATCCCCGGAGGCGCCCACCGATCCCTGTGCGGGGATGATCGGCGTGACACCGCAGCTCAGCAGATGCTGGAGCTGCTCGATGACGCACCAGCGTACGCCCGAAGCGCCGCGGCCCAGCGAGGCCAGCTTGAGCGCGGCGATCAGCCGGACCACCGGCGCGGCCAGTGGCTCGCCCACACCCGCGCAATGCGACAGGATCAGGTTGCGTTGCAATGCCGCGGTGTCGGCCGCGCCGATGCGCACGCTGGCGAGCTTGCCGAAGCCGGTATTGATGCCGTAGACCGCCTCCGAGCCGGCCGCCACGGCCTGAACCCGCGCCGCACTGGCCTCGACCCGCTCGCGTGTCGCTGGGTCCAGCCACACGGCGTCGCGCCCCGCGGCGATGGCGGCGAGTTGCGACAGGGTGACGGCACCGGGGGTGAGTGTCAGGGGCATGGGGAGGTTCCGTGAATCCGCTGCTTGAGCGGGTTGAAGCCGATCCGGTAGACCAGTTCGGCCGGGGTTTGCACCGCCCAGCGCAGCAGATCTGCCCGCTGGCCTGGCGCGATGGCGCCGTAGTCGGCAGACAAGCCCAGCGCCTGCGCGGCATGCCCGGTGACGCCGGCGAGGGCCTCGCTGGGGGTTAGCCGGAATAACGTGCAGGCCATGTTCATCGCCAGCAGCAGCGAGCTCATGGGCGACGAGCCTGGATTGCAGTCGGTGGACACCGCCATCGCCACGCCGGCGGCGCGCAGCGCGTCGATCGGCGGGGGGCGCTGCTCGCGCAATGCGTAATAGGCGCCGGGCAGCAGCACCGCGACCGTGCCGGCGCTGGCCAGGGTGCCGGCGTCGGTGGTGGCGAGGTATTCCAGGTGTTCCACGGAGCGTGCCCCGCGCCGCGCGGCCATGGCGGCGCCGCCGAGGTCGGACAGCTGCTCGGCATGCAGCTTGATCGGGAGCCCCAGCGCGTCGGCGCAATCAAACAGGCGCTCGATTTGCGCCGGCGAGAACGCGATGCCCTCGCAGAAGCCGTCCACCATGTCGACCAGCCCCTGGGCGTGCGCCTCGCGTAGCGTCGGCAGGCAAACGGAGTCCAGGTAGGCGTCGGCCCGGCCCGCGTACTCCGGCGGGATGGCATGGGCGCCGAGAAAGCTGCGAACCACGCGAACCGGTCGCAGGGTGCCGAGGCGGGTCGCCGCCCGCAGCATGGTCAGTTCGGTGTCGCGATCCAGCCCGTAGCCGGATTTCACTTCGATCACGGCCACGCCTTCGGCCAGCAGCGCGTCCAGCCGCGGCAGCGCGGATTCCACCAGCTCATCTTCGCTGGCCGCGCGCGTGGCGTTCACCGTGCCGAGAATGCCTCCGCCCGCGCGGGCGATGTCCGCGTAGCTGGCACCTTCCAGCCGCAGCTCGAATTCGCGGGCGCGGTGGCCGCCGTGTACCAGATGCGTGTGGCAGTCGATCAGCGCAGGGGTGAGCAGATCGCCTCCGAGGTCTTGGCTCGGCCAGTCCCGGTAGGCCTCTGGAAGCTGTTGGCCGACCCAGCAGATCCGGTCGTGTTCCAGCGCCACGGCGCCGCCAGCCAGCACTCGGTGATCCGGCATCCACAGGTTCGCGTTGGTGAGGATTCGCTGCGTCATCTCGACATAGTATGCAGCCGGGCGCTAGATTATGTACATACATATAGACTGATCGACGAGGGCTAGAGCAACCGCAGATGAACACCGCCTTGCATGCTGATTGGGCTTTGGTGAATGACCGCTGGGAGCACCATGTGCGCGTGGTGATCGACGCCAGCGGGCGCATTGCCTCGGTCGATCATGGCCTGCCGGCCCAGCCGGGGGATCAGTGTCTGCGAGACCGTGCCCTGCTCCCGGCGCCGGGCAACCTGCACAGCCATGCGTTTCAACGTGCCATGGCCGGCCGCACCGAGCGGCGCGGGGCGACCACCGACAGTTTTTGGACCTGGCGCGATCAGATGTACCGCTTTGTCGAGCGGATGACGCCGGACCAACTCCAGGCGGTCGCGGCCCTGGCCTATGTCGAAATGCTGGAAGCCGGCTACGGCGCGGTGGCGGAATTCCACTACCTGCACCATGCGGCCGACGGCAGGCCCTACACCGACATCGCGGAGACGAGCACCCACATTGTCGCCGCCGCGCAGGCTGCCGGCATCGGACTGACGCATTTGCCGGTCCTCTACCAACGTGGCGGGCTGGACGGCCGCCCACCGACCGGGGGACAGCGGCGGTTTGCCTGCGATGCGGATCAGTACGCCGCGTTGCTGAGCGCGGCGCGCCGGGCGGCTGCGCAGGGCCGGCCCGACACCCTGGTCGGGGTGGCACCCCACAGCCTGCGCGCGGTGGATGCGACGGGTTTGCAGGCGGCGTTGGCGTTAGCCGGCGGCGGCCCGGTGCATCTGCATATTGCCGAGCAGAGTGGCGAGGTCGAGCAGGTGCTCGCCGCCACGGGTCAACGGCCCGTGCAATGGTTGCTCGACCACATGGCAGTGGACGCTGGCTGGTGTCTGATCCATGCCACCCATCTGGATGACGACGAGCTGCGGGGCGTCCTGCGCAGCGGCGCCACGGTGGGTCTGGCGCCCATCACCGAAGCGAATCTGGGCGACGGCCTGTTCCGGGCGGCGGATTACCGGGCGCAGGGCGGGCGCTTCGGCGTGGGCACGGACTCGAATGTGCGAATCGCTCTGGCCGAGGAGCTGCGTACGCTGGAATACGGCCAGCGACTGGCGCAGCAGCGCCGGACGGTGCTGGCGCAGGCCAATGGCTCCAATGGCCGGGCTTTGTTCGATGCGGTTTGTGCGGGCGGTGCCGCCGCGCTGGGCCGGGCGAGTGGCCGGATCGCCGCCGGCTGTTGGGCAGATCTGCTGACGCTGGATCTGAACCATGTCGATCTGGCGCAGAGCACCGATGATGGCTGGCTGGACGCCTGGGTTTTCGCGGCGTCGGGCACGGTGGTGAGCGAGCTGTGGTCAGCCGGGCGGCAGCGGGTGTGCGCGGGCCGCCATGTTGACCGCGATGCCATCGAACGGCGGTACCGCCAGGTCTTGCGCGAGCTCACGATCTGATGGCGACCGGTTACCGGGCGATCAAGGCGGCGCTGATGGACCGCCTGCGCGCCGGGGAATGGCCGGCCGGCAGCACCATGCCTGGTGAAGTGCAGCTGGCTGACGAGTACGGCTGCGCGAGGGTGACCGTGAACCGCGCCCTGCGCGAACTGGCCGATGACGGCATTGTCAGGCGGCAGCGGCGGCGCGGCACCGAGGTCATCGCCGGCCGTAGCCGCCACGCCCGGCTCACCATGCGTCAGGCGCGGCAGCAGATCGAGGCTGACGGCAAGGCGTACCGCTATGACTGCCTGCGACAGCGCGTGCAACCGGCGCCCGCGGCGGTCGCCGGTCAGCTCGCACTGAGTCGCGGCGCCGAGGCGGTCGAGATACTGGGGCGGCACTGGGCCGGCGACAGGCCGTACCAGTTGGAACATCGCTGGATCAATCTCGCGGCTGTGCCGGAAGCCCGCGACGAGTCATTTTCCGAACAAGGGCCGGGTGAATGGCTGCTACAGGCCAAACCGCTCAGCGATGCAGAACACGTACTGAGCGCGCGCAATGCGCGACCCCGTGAAGCGGGCCAGTTGCAGATGGTGCCGGGAGATGCGTTGTTCGTGATCGAGCGCCGGACCTGGTGGCAGGGCGAGGCGATCACCTGGGTTCGGCTGCTCCATCCGGCCGAGCGGTTCCGGCTGGTGACACGGGACGTGATGTGAGGTTTGCCCGTCCGCTCAGGGTTCGAGCCGCTCCACGTTCCAGCCGGTCGAGTCACCCGTGAACCGGAGGCGATCATGCAGCCGATTGTTTCGCCCCTGCCAGAATTCCACCGCCTGCGGCTGCAGCCAGTAACCGCCCCAAAAATCCGGGATCGGGACGGCTTCGTCGCCGAACTGCTCGGCTGTGGCGACGACTCGATCTTCCAGCTGCGCGCGATTTTCGACCGGCTGCGACTGCCTTGAAGCCCAGGCGCCGATCTGGCTGCCGCGTGGCCGGCCCTGGAAATAAACCTCGGCTTCGTCCTGCGACATCCGGGTCACAGAGCCTTCGACACGCACCTGGCGCTGCAGCTTGTCCCACCAGAAGCACAGGGCAGCCTGGGGATTTTCGGCCAGTTCCACGCCCTTGCGGCTGTCGTGATTGGTGTAGAAGGCCACGGCCTGTTCACTGACTTGCCGGATCAGCACGATGCGTGCCGAGGGCTGTCCGCTAGTGGAGGCCGTCGCGAGGCAGGCGGCCACCGGTTCGAGCATGCCGGCATCGCGGGCCTGCTCAATCCATCGCTGCAGCTGGATCAGCGGGTTGGGGGCCAGGTCCTGGGTATCCAGACCATCGTGTTCGTGCAGTGTGTACTGGGCCATTGCGGCGTGAGTCGAGCGGCAGGGTGGGGTTCCAGACTATGCCTCAGACGGGTCGAAACTGCGCGGGCAAAGCGTGCCGACGCTCATCCGGACACAAGACGGCCGCAGACCATGCCTGCGGCCGCCCGTTCAGGCCTTACTCGCCGGTTTCTTCTTCCTCGGCGGATGCCTTGGCAATGGCCGAGAACTCGGCCTTGGTCAGCATCTCATCGTGGTTTTCATCGGCTTCGTTGAAGCGCATGGAAGCGGTGCTGTCGGCCTCGGCTTCGGCCGTGCTCACCATGCCGTCGGAATTGGTATCCAGTTCCGAGAATTCGGTTTCCGTTTGTCCGGAGATGCCGACGTCCAGGTCGGCGCCAACATCTGCGTTCAGGGCACCCCCGGCAGCGGCGGTACCGGCGAACAACACGGCAGCGATGGTTATGATTTGACGGGTCATGCGTGGACCTCCTGTCGTTCAGAATGAAAACTGCAATTGACTTGCAGACCCACCCTGCTGCAACCGCTGTGCCAGCCCCTTGGGCCAATTAAAACAACCAGTTGGCGATCCGTCCTGTCTGCGATCCGCGACATGTTTTCATCTGGAGGGAAAGCAAACCTTTGCGATCAGGCGCTTGGCTGCGTCGCTGCCGGCCGACACCGGCGGTGTTAGCGCCCTCCGCGACTCAGGGCGAGATACTCGGGACGCGACAGAACCCGGTCCCGGTTGCTGTCGGCGCGCATGAAGTACCGGCTCACGGTCATGTCGGCCGTCGCTTCGTTCTGGGAGATCACCCGGTCATCATTCGTGTCCAGTGCCGAAAACGGCGGGACGGATGCAGGCCCTGGCTGCGTGCGTTGATTCAGTGGCGCCACGCTGGGGGTTTTGATGTCGCCAAGCTGAGCCTGCACCGAAAAGCTCGTCGTAATCGCCAGGGCGATCGATGTCACGTGGGGTATGCGCATGCCGCGTCGACCCGATTCAAACCTGCAGAATCCGACGCGCGGCAGGCCGAGATGTTCCCAACAAACTTGGCGCGGAGGGTGTCCGCCAATCGCCCGGCGTATACTGCGCCGTCGTCGCGAAAGCCATATCTTGTCTGTTGGAGCCCACGCTGAGTCACGTCCTGCCATCCATCGAGCGTGGAGTCGGCGAACTCCCGTTCCCGCTGCCCGCCGGCGCGGTCGACAGGCTCGACCGGTTCATCGCCGAGCTGCTGCGCTGGAATCGGGCCTACAACCTGACGGCCATCCGCGAGGCGAACCAGATGGTGGTGCAGCACCTGCTCGACAGTCTGGTCGTGCTGCCGCAGATCAGCGGACCGGTCGCCGACGTCGGCAGCGGTGCCGGCCTGCCCGGTTTGGCCTGGGCCATCGCGCAGCCAGACCTTGCGGTGACGTCCATCGAATCAGTGGGCAAGAAGGTGCGGTTTCAGCGGCACCTGTGCCGCGAGTTGGGCCTGGGCAACGTATCGGTGGAGCAGGCGCGCGTCGAACACTTTCAAAGCGACACCCGTTTCGCTACCGTCACCTGCCGGGCCTTCACCAGCCTGCAACGATTTGTTGACCTGACCCGCCACCTGATCGCCCCCGGTGGCCGGTGGGTAGCGATGAAGGGACAGGTTCCCCACGAGGAACTCAAAGCCTTGGACACGAGCGTGACCGTTGACACCATACTTCCCCTGACCGTGCCGGGCCTCGATGCCGAGCGCTGTGCGGTCATCCTGCGTGAGGCAGCCTGATGGCCCGGATTCTGGCGATTGCCAATCAAAAGGGCGGCGTCGGCAAGACCACCACCGCCGTCAATCTCGCTGCGTCGCTGGCGGCCACCAAGAAGCGCGTGTTGCTGGTCGATATCGATGCCCAGGGCAACGCCACGATGGGTGTCGGTGTGAACAAGGATGATCTGGATCTCACCGGCTGCGATGTGCTGCTTGGCGAGGCGTCCGTGAGTGCCGCCATTGTCACGCCGCCAACGCTCGGTTTTTCCGTGCTGCCCAGCAATACCGACATGACCGCAGCCGAGGTCGGGTTGCGGCAGAGAAAAGGCGGCGAGAACGCGCTGACGCGGGCGTTGAGCAGCGTGCAGGACAACTACGACTACATCATCATCGATTGCCCGCCCGCGCTGTCGATGCTGACCGTCAACGCGTTGGTCGCGGCTGATGGCGTGATGATTCCGATGCAGTGTGAGTACTACGCGCTGGAAGGGCTGTCCGCCCTGCTCGATACCATCCGTAAGGTGCGGGCGGTGCTGAACCCGCGCCTGGAAATCGAAGGGGTGTTGCGGACGATGTTTGATCCGCGCAACAACCTGGCGAACGAAGTGTCGGCCCAGTTGCTGGCGCACTTTCCGGATCAGGTTTACCGCACCATTGTCCCGCGCAACGTCCGGCTGGCCGAGGCGCCAAGCCATGGCTTGCCGGCCTTCGACTACGACAGTCAGTCCAAGGGCGCTCAAGCGTATCTGGCACTGGCTGGCGAAGTATTGCGCGGTACCAGCAGGAAGGCGGCGTAATGGCGGCGAAGAAACGCGGACTGGGGCGAGGACTGGACGCCCTGCTGGCTGGCGGCATGGAGGTTTCGCGGGCGCAGGCAGAAGCCGAAGGCAGTCTGGAGGACATCGCGGTCGAATTGATTCGGCCGGGTCGCTTCCAGCCCCGTCGGGACTTCGACCCGGATGCCCTGGAAGCGCTGGCCCAGTCGATACGCGCGCAGGGGGTGATCCAGCCGATTGTGGTCCGCCGCGCGGACGAGGGTTTCGAACTGGTCGCCGGCGAGCGGCGCTGGCGTGCGGTGCAGATGGTGGGCCTGCCGACCATTCCTGCGGTGATCCGACCGCTGGAAGACCAGGCCGCGCTCGCGGTCGCGCTGATCGAGAACATCCAGCGCGAGTCGCTGAATCCGATTGAAGAGGCGTTGGCTCTGCACCGGCTGATCGATGAATGTGGCCTGACCCATCAGGCCTGTGCCGAATCCGTTGGCCGCTCGCGGGCGGCCGTGAGCAATCTGCTGCGACTGCTGGATCTCGATGAAGAGGTCCGCGGCATGGTCCAGGGTCGGCAGATCGAGATGGGGCACGCCCGCGCGCTGCTCGGCGCGCCGGCCGAATCGCAGCTGCGTCTGGCCAAGGAAGTCGTCACCCGTGGTCTGACGGTTCGGCAGACCGAAGCCTTGGTCAGAAATCTTGGCGAGCCGGCCAAGGTGGCCGCGCCGCCGCCTCCGGTGTCGGATCACCTGGTCAGTCTCGGTCGCAAGCTCGGCGGGCGGCTCAATGCCAAGGTCGAGTTGCAGCAAAAGGGCAAGGGGCAGGGGCGAATTGTCATCAACTACGGCTCGGCGGACGAGCTGGAAGACATTCTTCGCGAACTCACCTGATCACCCATGGTGCAGGCGGCGATGCGCGCTGAATCGTGCCACGGCGAGCTCTGCGCACTGGCGTGGTGCGGCGCAACAATTTCATTGACCTGTCATGGGGCCATGGCTATACTTCGCGCCCCCTTATGGCGGGCGGCACCGGTTTGAGTGATGCAAACCCAGAGCGCCACGGCGTTCAAACGGGCTTTGTCACAGCGCGGAAAATTTGCGTCTGGCAACTCGGCATCGGTTTCGCAGGTTCATTGCTATGGGGGCTGCATGACGGTATTCATGCAGCGGTGGCCGGATTATTCGGCGGCCTGATCGCTGTGATCAGCACCTTTTATTTCGCGTTGAGAGCGTTCGCCCGCGGGCAGAGCGCGGCGCCTGAGCGGCTCCTCGGCAATCTGATGCGCGCCGAGGTGATGAAGTGGGGCGTGACCTTGGCTTTGTTCATGGTCGCCATCGTCCTCTTCCGGGATGTATTCCCGCCCGTGATCAGCGTCTATGCAACGTGTCTTCTGGTGTTTTGGTTCGCGCTCGGCTGGACGGCCACAACATCTGAATCTGAAACAGGTTAAGGCAACTGATGGCAACGGGCGGCGGAGAACAAAACGGCGGTGGAGACAGCGCCAGCAATTACGTATCGCACCATCTGACCCACCTTCAGGTCGGTGAGGGCTTCTGGACTTGGAATATCGACACGCTGCTCGTCAGCACCGTGCTCGGTGTGATCATGTGCGGCGTAATGTACCTGGGTGCCCGCAAGGCGACGGCCGGCGTGCCGGGCTTCCTGCAGAACGTCGTGGAGTCGCTGGTCGACTTCATCGACAATCTGGTCAAGGAATCCTTCCCTGGGCCGAGCAAGTTCGTCCCGCCGTTTGCGCTGACGATCTTCGTCTGGACCTTCCTCTGGAACTGCATGGATCTGATTCCGGTCGACTGGCTGCCCGCAGCCGCGTCCATGGCCGGCTTGGAATACATGCGTGTGGTGCCGTCGGCCGACATGAACGCGACCTTCGCGATCTCGATCTCGGTCTTCTTCCTGATCATCATCTACAGCATTGCCGGCAAGGGTCTGGGCGGTTATGCGAAAGAGTGGCTGTCCCATCCGTTTGGCTGGTACCTGCTGCCCTTCAACCTGATCATCAATTTTGTTGAGCTCATGGCCAAGCCGGTGTCGCTGTCACTGCGACTGTTCGGCAACCTCTACGCTGGTGAGCTGATTTTCATCCTGATTGCGCTGCTGCCTTGGGGCGTGCAGTTCATCCCTGGATTTGCCTGGGCGGTGTTCCACATTCTCGTGGTGACCTTGCAGGCCTTCATCATCACCGTGCTGAGTGTTGTTTACCTGAGCATGGCGTATGAGTCGCACGACGACGAGCACTGAATTAGAGCTCAACCAAGCTAACTACTGACTAGTTCAAACTTCCAACATCTGACGGAAACGACTGGAGAACGACGATGGAACTCATCATTGGCAACACCGCGCTGGCAATTGGCCTGATCTTCGGCCTGGCTGCTCTCGGTACGGGCATCGGCTTCGGCCTGCTGGGCGGCAAGTTCCTGGAAGGCGCTGCTCGCCAGCCGGAAATGGCCGGCATGCTGCAGACCCGCATGTTCATCATCGCCGGCCTGCTCGACGCTGTCGCGATTATCGGTGTGGCCATGGCGCTGCTGCTGATGTTCGGCAACCCGCTTTTGGGCCAGCTGGGCTAATCCATCCCTACGACGTTGCGTTCCATCCAACCGTAGGAGATAGCAGTGGGTATTAACGCCACCATCATCGGACAGACGATCACCTTTGCGGTGTTCGTGCTGTTTACGATGAAGTTCGTCTGGCCGCCGATCAAGCAGGCCATGAACGAGCGCGCCAAGAAGATTGAAGACGGTCTGGCAGCTGCCGAGCGCGGCGAAGCCTCGCTGGCCGAAGCCAGCCAGGCATCCGACGATGCTTTGAAAGATGCTCGAACCCAGGCGCAGGACATCCTCGCCGGGGCCAACCGTCAGGCCAACGACATTGTCGAAAAGGCCAAGACCGAGGCGCGTACCGAAGCAGATCGGATCATCGCTGCTGCCAACGAGGAGATTGACGCCTCGATGCAGCGTGCGAAAGCCGAGCTGCGCAAGGAAGTGTCCGCCATCGCATTGGCCGGTGCCCAGAAGGTGCTGGCTCGCGAGGTCGATGCCTCCGCGCATGACGATCTGCTCAAGCAGCTGGCCACCGAGATCTGATCATGGCCGAGCTGTCCACACTGGCACGTCCGTACGCACGCGCCTTCTTCGAGCTGCAGCACGAGTCGGGCAACCTGCCGGCGGGTGAGCAGGCTCTGGAAGCGATGGCGGCCGTCGTGAAACACCCCGATGTCGCCCGGCTGGTCGGTCATCCGGCCGTCACCTCGGACGAGCTGGTCGGCCTGATCCAGGCCGCGGGTTCGGATGCGGTGGATGCCGCCGCCCTGAACCTGCTCAAGGTGTTGGCGAGCAACAAGCGTCTTGTGCTGTTGCCGGCCATTGCCGAGCAGTATGGGTTGCTGAAGGACGAAGCCGAACGCCGCATCGAGATCGAGATGACCGCAGCCATGCCGGTCAGCGACGACGCCCAGTCTGCACTGGTCGCCGCGCTGTCCAAGCGTCTGGGCCGCGATGTCGATCTGAGCGTCAGCATCGATGCGTCATTGATCGGCGGCGCCGTGCTGCGTGCCGGTGATCTGGTCATCGATGGCTCGGTCGCCGGTCGTGTGGAGCGAATTACTCAGGCGCTGACCGCTTAGGTCTGCTCGGGACGAAGACAACCAGGCAGCGGCGTTCGAGCGTCGCGACACCAGGAAACAGAGATGCAATTGAATCCGTCTGAAATCAGCGATCTCATCAAGGATCGCATCAAGAATTTCGAGGCTGTTACCGAAGCCCGCAACCAGGGCACCGTCGTGTCATTGGCCGACGGCATCGTTCGTATTCACGGCCTCGAAGACGCGGTGCTGGGCGAAATGCTCGAGTTCCCGGGCGATGTCTTCGGTCTGGCGCTGAACCTCGAGCGTGACTCCGTCGGCGCCGTGGTCCTGGGTGACTACAGCAGCCTCACGGAAGGCGACTGGGTCAAGACCACCGGCCGCATTCTTGAAGTGCCGGTTGGTCCGGCGCTGTTGGGCCGCGTGGTGGACTCGCTGGGCCGTCCGATTGACGGCAAGGGCGACATCAACGCCGAAGCCACGTCGCCGATCGAGAAGGTCGCGCCGGGCGTTATCGCCCGCCAGTCGGTGGACCAGCCGGTTCAGACCGGGTTGAAGTCGATCGACGCCATGGTGCCGATCGGTCGTGGTCAGCGCGAGCTGATCATTGGTGACCGCCAGACAGGCAAGACCGCTGTCGCCATCGACGCGATCATCAACCAGAAGGGCACCGGGGTTAAGTGCATCTACGTCGCGATCGGGCAGAAGAACAGCTCCATCGCCAACGTGGTCGCCAAGCTGGAAGAGCACGGCGCAATGGATCACACCATTGTTGTTGCCGCTGCCGCCGCCGAATCGCCCGCTCTGCAGTACATCTCTCCCTACGCCGGTTGCGCCATGGGCGAGTACTTCCGCGATCGTGGTGAAGACGCGCTGATCGTGTACGACGATCTGTCCAAGCAGGCTGTGGCCTACCGCCAGATCTCGCTGCTGCTCAAGCGCCCGCCGGGCCGTGAAGCCTACCCAGGTGACATCTTCTACCTGCATTCACGTCTGCTGGAACGCGCCGCGCGCGTGAACGCCGACTATGTCGAGAAGTTCACCAATGGCGAGGTCAAGGGCAAGACCGGTTCGCTGACGGCGCTGCCGATCATCGAGACTCAGGCTGGCGACGTGTCCGCCTTCGTGCCGACCAACGTGATTTCCATCACCGATGGTCAGATCTACCTGGAAACCGACCTGTTCAACAGCGGCATCCGTCCGGCCATTAACGCCGGCCTGTCGGTGTCGCGTGTCGGCGGCGCGGCCCAGACCAAGATCATCAAGAAGCTGGGCGGCGGTGTTCGTCTGGCACTGGCGCAGTTCCGCGAACTCGCGGCCTTCGCCCAGTTCGCATCCGATCTGGACGAAGCCACCCGCAAGCAGCTGGAGCGCGGTGAGCGGGTGACCGAGCTGATGAAGCAGCGCCAGTACTCGCCGCTGTCCGTGGCCGAAATGGCGTTCTCGCTGCTGGCCGCTGATCAGGGTTATCTCGACGACGTGGATACGTCCAAGGTTGTCGAGTTCGACGAGGCGCTGCATCAGTACCTCGGCGGCGAACAGAAAGACCTGATGGATCGCATTAACGAAACCGGCAAGTTCGATGACGCGATCAAGGCAGACATGATCGCTGCGCTGGACGCGTTCAAGAAGCAATCCGCTTTTTAAGCGGACTGCAGGTTAGGCGGGCAAGCAGCACGCCCAGCCCGAAGCGAAGCGGTAACGAGGTTTTAAGCATTGGGCGTTCGTAGCTTGGTGAAGAACAAGGCGCAGACGACAAGTGAGCGAGCAGCGTACCTCCGGTACGTGAGCATTCACTTGGCGGCTGCAATGCCGGCATTCACCAAGATCCGGACGCCTCGGTAGGAGTAGCAATGGCCGTCGGCAAGGAAATCAAGAGCAAGATCGGAAGCGTTAAAAACACGCAGAAGATCACCAAGGCCATGGAAATGGTTGCGGCGAGCAAGATGCGCAAGGCGCAGGATCGCCAGGCCGCGGCGACGCCCTATGCCCAGCGTATCCGTCGCACCATCGGCCATCTGGCCGAAGCCAATCCGGATTACACCCACCCGTTTCTGGTGGAGCGCCCGGTCAAGCGGGTCGGCATCATTGTCGTCTCGACCGACCGTGGTCTCTGCGGTGGTCTGAACATCAACCTGTTCCGGCAGGCGCTGGGTGAATTCCGCGCAGCCAAGGATGCCGGCGCCGAAGTGGATCTGATGATCGTCGGCTCCAAGGGCATGAGCTTCTTCAAGCGCGTCGGCGGCAACATCGTCTCCGAGATCACCGGCCTGGGCGACACGCCGCATCTGGACCAGCTGATCGGCCCGGTGAAGGTACTGCTGGACAAGTACCGCGACGGCGAGCTGGACAAGGTGCTGCTTATCCACAACCGCTTCGTCAACACCATGACGCAGGCGCCGACCGTGGAGCAGTTGTTGCCGGTGCAGCCGGTGCAGGACGAAGGCCTGCTCGACAACTGGGACTACATCTACGAGCCCAGTGCCGAGGATCTGCTCGACGGCATCTTGATGCGTTACGTCGAATCGCAGGTTTACGGTGCTGTTGCTGAAAACGTCGCCTGTGAAATGGCGGCGCGGATGATCGCGATGAAGTCGGCCTCCGACAACGCGGGCCAGATCATCGAAGACCTGCAGCTGGAGTACAACAAGGCCCGTCAGGCCGCGATTACCCAGGAACTCGCAGAAATCGTGGGCGGCGCAGCAGCCGTCTAATCGGACATTAGAGATTTGAATTCTGGCCGGGTCGACCGTCCGGCGTAAAACAGGAAAGAGTTATGAGCGCAGGCAAGATTGTTCAGATTATCGGGGCCGTCGTCGACGTGGAGTTTCCGCGTGATTCGATCCCGAAGATCTACGATGCACTCACCGTCACCGACAACAACCTGACGCTGGAAGTCCAGCAGCAGCTGGGCGATGGCGTCGTGCGTTGTATCGCCATGGGCGTGTCGGAAGGCCTCAAGCGCGGCATGCCCGTCACCGGCACCGGTGCTCCGATCTCCGTGCCCGTCGGCAAGGGCACGCTGGGACGCATCATGGATGTGCTTGGCGATCCCCAGGACGAAGTCGGTCCGGTGGAAACCGACGAGCGTTGGGCGATTCACCGTGAGCCCCCGAGCTACGAAGACCAGGCCGGCTCCACCGAGCTGCTGGAAACGGGCATCAAGGTCATCGACCTGCTGTGCCCCTTCGCCAAGGGCGGCAAGGTCGGCCTGTTCGGCGGTGCTGGCGTGGGCAAGACCGTCAACATGCTCGAGCTGATCAACAACATCGCGACCGAACACTCGGGCTTGTCCGTGTTCGCCGGGGTTGGTGAGCGGACGCGAGAAGGCAACGACTTCTACTACGAAATGGCCGAAGCCGGCGTCATCAAGCTGGACAACCTGCCCGAGTCCAAGGTGGCGATGGTCTACGGCCAGATGAACGAGCCGCCGGGCAACCGCCTGCGCGTCGCGCTGACCGGCTTGACCATGGCCGAGTTCTTCCGCGATGAAGGTCGTGACGTGCTGTTCTTCGTCGACAACATCTACCGCTACACCCTGGCCGGTACCGAAGTGTCCGCGCTGCTGGGTCGTATGCCGTCGGCCGTGGGCTACCAGCCGACGCTGGCCGAGGAAATGGGCGTGCTGCAGGAACGCATCACCTCCACCAAGACCGGTTCGATCACCTCCATCCAGGCTGTTTACGTGCCTGCGGATGACTTGACCGACCCGTCACCGGCCACGACCTTTGCTCACTTGGACGCCACCGTCGTGCTGTCGCGCCAGATCGCCGAGCTGGGCATCTACCCGGCTGTGGATCCGCTGGATTCCACGTCCCGTCAGCTGGACCCGAACGTGATTGGCGTCGAGCACTATGAAACGGCCCGCGCCGTGCAGGGTGTGCTGCAGCGCTACAAGGAGCTCAAGGACATCATCGCGATTCTGGGCATGGACGAGTTGTCCGAAGAGGACAAGCAGACCGTGTCCCGTGCTCGCAAGATCCAGCGCTTCCTGTCGCAGCCGTTCCATGTCGCCGAGGTGTTCACCGGCTCGCCGGGCATCTACGTGTCGCTGAAGGACACAATTGCCGGCTTCAAGGCGATTGTCGATGGTGAGTACGATCACCTGCCCGAGCAGGCGTTCTACATGGTCGGCTCCATCGACCAGGCCGCCGAGAAAGCCAAGAGCATGTAATTGACGGGGTCGCCGGTACCATCCGGTGACCCGCTGTCCACGGAGTGAAATGATGGAATTGAATGTCGACATCGTCAGCGCCGAAGGCGAAATCTACTCCGGCGCCGCCGAGATGGTGTTCGCATCGGCCGAGATGGGCGAAGTTGGCATCGCTCCGCGTCACGCCCCGCTGCTGACACGGCTTAAGGCCGGCGAAGTGCGGGTGAAGAACGATGCCGGCGAACAGTCGTTCTTCGTGTCCGGCGGCATTCTGGAAGTGCAGCCCTATCAGGTCACCGTGATGGCCGACACCGCCTCGCGCGCCGCTGATCTGGACGAAGCCGCCGCGCTGGAAGCCAAGAAGCGGGCCGAGGAAGCGCTGGCCAATCAGAACTCGGAGGTCGACCTGGCCATGGCACAGGCCGAACTGGCCGAAGCCGCGGCGCGGCTGCATCTGCTGCAGAAGCTCAAGTCCAAGCGCTAGAAGCGGGCCACGCGCAGATCTCACGCCATGCCGGCGTTACGGTCACGGCGTGAGTGTTCACGTGCTGACATCAGGCGCCGCGCTCACACCGTCGTGCCCGTGCCCTGGCCCGACGCGAGCGTTGCTCGCAGCCCGGGCACAGGCGTTCATCAACTTGTCAGTCTAGTCCCTCCACTGGCAGCCTGACCCGATGAAACATCCCAATCTTCATGTCGTGATCCTGGCCGCGGGGCGGGGAACGCGAATGCGATCGTCTCAGCCCAAGGTGCTCCAGCCTCTGGGCGGCCGACCCATGCTGGCCCATGTGCTGGACACCGCGCAGGCGCTGTCGCCGGCCGCGACCCACGTTGTCGTTGGTCACGGTGCCGACGCCGTGAAAGCACGGTTTGCCGAAGCGCCGGTGCACTGGGTGCTGCAAAACGAGCAACGCGGGACAGGCCATGCCGTGCAGCAGGCCCTGCCCGGTATACCGGACGATGCTCGGGTGCTGATTCTGTATGGCGATGTCCCTCTGCTAACCCGACAGACGCTGGGCGCCCTGGTCGATGCCGATGGCCCGGCATTGCTGTCGGTGGTGCTGCCCGACCCTAGCGGCTACGGCCGGATCCTGCGCGATGAGGACGGCGCGGTCTCCGCCATCGTCGAGCACAAGGATGCCAATCCCCAGCAGCTGAGCATCGACGAGACCAACACCGGTGTAATGGCCGCTCGCGCCAGCCGCCTCAAGGACTGGCTATCGCGGGTGAATAGCGACAATGCACAGGGCGAGGTGTATCTCACGGACGTCGTCGAGCTGGCGGTGGGTGACGGTCGCACGGTCGAGGTGGTGCAGGCCAGCGACTCCGAGGAGGTCGCCGGGGTCAACGACCGGGCGCAGCTCGCCGCCGCCGAGCGCGTATTGCAGCGGCGCTGCGCCACCGCGCTTCTCGACGCTGGCGTAACCCTGCTCGACCCGGCGCGCTTCGACCAGCGCGGACGCGTGTCGGTAGGTGAGGATGTCGTCATCGACATCAACGTCATCCTCGAAGGCGATGTCGAATTGGGCGACGGCGTGGAGATCGGCCCGAATTGCGTGATTCGGAACGCGCGGATTGGCGACGGCACCATCGTCCATGCGCAGACCGTGATTGAAGATGCCGAGGTCGGGCCCAGCTGTCAGATCGGCCCCTTTGCCCGGCTGCGGCCCGGCACGGTACTGGTCGGGGACAACCGGATCGGTAACTTCGTCGAGACCAAGAAGGCGCGACTGGATCAGGGCGCAAAGGCCGGGCACCTCGCCTATCTGGGCGACGCCAGCATCGGCAAGCGCGTCAACGTGTCGGCCGGGGTGATCACCTGTAACTACGACGGCGCCAACAAGCATCAAACCGTGGTCGGCGACGATGCCTTTCTGGGCACCGACAGCCAGCTGGTCGCGCCGGTGCGAATCGGCGCGCGGGCCTATATCGCGGCAGGCTCCACGATCACGCGAAACGCACCGGATGACGCGTTGACGATTTGCCGCGCGCGCGGTCAGAAGTCGATACCGGGCTGGCGCAAGCCCAAAAAGGATCCGACGCCGCAGTAAACTCCCGGTCCATCGGTCGCAGACCCAGATGGTCGCGGCCACCCGACTGCAAGGACATCGCCATGTGCGGAATTGTCGGCGCCATCGCCGAACGAGACGTCACCCCGATTCTGATCGAAGGCCTGCGGCGCCTGGAATACCGCGGCTATGACTCCGCCGGTGTTGCCTTGCTGCGCGACGACGGCATCGACCGCGTTCGCTGTGTCGGCAAGGTCCAGGCCCTGGTCGACAAGATGGGCGCAGCGCCGCCACGTGGCGTGCTCGGCATCGCGCACACGCGCTGGGCCACCCACGGCGTACCGGCCGAGGAAAACGCCCACCCCATGGTGTCGCGCGGCCGGCTCGCGCTGGTCCACAACGGCATCATCGAAGATCACGAACGGCTCAAGGCGGAGCTGGCGGATGCGGGCTACGCGTTCGATTCCGCCACCGACACCGAAGTGCTGTCGCATGCCATCCACCGCGCCCTGGAAGCCAAAGGCGATTTGTTCGACGCTGTGGAATCGGTCGTTCATGGCCTGGACGGCGCCTACGCGATCGCGGCCGTCGACCAGCATCACCGCGACGCCCTCGTGGTTGCCCGGCGCGGCACGCCGCTGGTCATCGGCATCGGCATCGGAGAGCATTTTGTCGCCAGCGATATCGCAGCGCTGCTCGCCGTTACACGCCGCTTCATCTTTCTCGAAGAAGGCGACATCGCCCGCGTGACACGCGGCGGCGTGGAGATCCGCGATCTGCATGGCAAACCGGTCACGCGCCCGGTCACCGAATCCGCCCTCGATCCGGATGCCGC
>JAGLCS010000022.1 GCA_023146115.1 Abyssibacter sp.
GTGGCCTGCGGGACCAGCTTTCACGCTGGCCTGGTAGCACGGTACTGGCTCGAAGCCATCGCCGGCGTGCCCTGCAACGTGGAGTTGGCCAGCGAGTACCGCTACCGCAAGCCCGTGGTTGCCAACGACACCCTGTTCGTCACCATCTCCCAGTCCGGCGAAACGCTGGACACCCTCGCGGCGCTCCGATTCGCCAAGACTGCCGGCTATCTCGCCACACTGGGCATCGTCAACGTGCCCGAATCCTCCATGGTGCGGGAAACCGACCTGTCGTTAATGACGGCAGCGGGGCCGGAGATCGGCGTGGCCTCCACCAAGGCCTTCACCACCCAATTGGTGGCGCTGCTCATCTTCACGCTCATGCTGGCCAAGTCCAAGGGCCGACTGTCCGACGCAGCCGAGGCCGATGGCGTGCGCCAGCTGCGCAGCCTCGCCTCGGTCATCGAGAACTGCCTGCTCATCGACGACACCCTGACCCAGACGGCCGAGCGATTCGCCGACAAGCAGCATGCACTGTTCCTGGGGCGCGGCGTCATGTTCCCGATTGCGCTCGAAGGCGCGCTCAAGCTCAAAGAGATCAGCTACATCCACGCTGAAGGCTATGCGGCGGGCGAACTCAAGCATGGCCCGCTGGCGCTGGTCGACGAGCACATGCCCGTCATCGCCGTGGCACCGAATGACGAACTGCTCGGTAAGCTGAAATCCAACCTGCAGGAAGTCCGCGCCCGCGGCGGCCAGCTCATCGTGTTCGCCGACAAGCAGGCCGGGTTCGCCTCTGAAGAAGGCGTGACCGTCATTGACATGCCCCACGCCGACGAACTCATCGCCCCCATCGTCTACAACGTGCCGCTGCAACTACTGTCGTACCACGTCGCAGTGCTGCGGGGGACGGATGTCGATCAGCCGCGAAACCTGGCGAAAAGCGTCACTGTTGAATGAGTTCGGCTGTCGTCGTTACCACTGATCGCGATAAATTAAGTCTGTCTACAGTTGGCCGATAAGTCCTTGATTTCAGCTGCACCGACATAGCCATACGCGCCGCTTAAAGTCTGTCTGATATTTTTCTCTATGAAATTAGGCACTTAACTGGCGACCATGAGGCTCGGCACTCGGCGGGGGACTCGTACCGAGAGCTTGGCGTCTGAAAGCCTCTTTCCGCTTTGTCGGTGCCGACGGTACCAAACCCATCCCGACTCTGTTCGGATTTCGGACGGAATGGAGATGTTGCCGATGCACTACGCCTAACCGCAAAACCATCGGATTCCTCGGCCCTAAACCGCGACACGAAGACAGCGGTTCACTTGATCCGGGGCGGGCGGCCTCAGGACTCCTCATAACCAGGTGCAAGCATCGCATTCTGGACGCCGTACAACGCTCTCGGATTAGCAAGTTGCAACCGAAATTCCTTACCCTTTGTTTCGTCGCGTAGAGAACCCGTGGGGGAGCAATCTACATTCCATTGACGTAGCAAGTAGCTGATTACTGCAGCGCGTTCTTGGATCTTTAGCTTTCCACCTTCCATCTTTAGGTCGAACTCAGTTGTCTCTGGAAAAATCTCCTGATGATGAGGTATGAGTTCGAGTTCAACGATTCGGGACCATTGGATGTCTTTAGACGGTTGTTCTCGATCTTCGCGATGTGATCGCTCCAAAACTGCGGCTGACGCCACTCTTGTCAGAACCAAGTCGATAAATCGATCGCGCAGTCGATCGAACCCACGCGCATGCCATCGCGCTCCATTTGTGACTAGCGCATGCGGTACGAAGTCTCGCGTCGTTAGGCCACTACTGTAAGAGTGGTAGGTAACGTGTACTGCGCGTTGAGAATGGATTGCGCGCGTAATCGGTGCCACGCATCGCCAGTCAGGCAGTGATAGAGGTGTCGCGACGTCGGCGGGTATCAGAGCCTTGATTGTGGCGGGGCCCGTCTCGCCAAATCCAACGCATAGTGCCGTCAGGACACGGTCAATCGGGTGTCGGAATAGAGGTTGGAACTTACTTGTCGGACGATAGGTTTTGGACGACCCATGCAGTTCAATTTGACCAGGATGTACATCTTGATACGTCGATAGGTCGCGCGTCGCCGCAGTCGGGGAAAGGCCAAATTTCGTCGTCAGATCAGCGCGACTAACAACCCCCAAGAACAACGCGCGAAAGTCGATGAACTGCAAACGTTTGATCGTTCGCGGGTGCAACCCATCAAGCGTCTCGTCACTTTTCTCGAACACGCCGACCTTCAAATGTCGAAATCGATGAAGATAAGTTACCACCAATTCCGCTGCTTGACATCATCAATTTGGTTAGATATAAAGATCGAAATAGAGACGTAGTGGCTTCCTAATGCCAGATGCAGCAACTCATCGAAGCGGAGCAATGGCGGCGATGGCCGCAGTGAACATCGCCGAAGCTAGTGCCGGACGTCAGGTTGATGTGATTGAGGCGCTAGTCTCGACCTTGATCGCGCATGGTGTTGCGAGTCTTCCGGATTTACTCGAGCCCGCCACGAGCCCAAATCACCGTCAGTTGTTTCATAGCTGGCTAGCTTTGGGTGGTGCGACTTATTTGCTGCGCTGCCTACACCGCTGGCAACCAGAGGAACCCTTTGAACGCATTGTTCGCACCGTGGGTAAGGCTGCGTGTGTGGCTTATGTTGCGCACCTCGCATTGGATGCACTAACGCCCCGATCACTCCCGATGGTCGGACGAATCTAGCCATGAGTGAGTCAGTAGACGAGCGCGCAGACAGCCACCTTCTGAATTGGATCCAGAATTCGAGATGGCTATTGGTGGCATTGACTGCAGTCGTCTCAGCGATCGGATTCCTAGTAGAACCGGCCAGTTATTTCCTCGGTGATCTGTACGTGCGTGCCTGGCTACGCGAACTCGGGTTTGCTTACGCTGAGATGGCTTACTCGGCCGAGCGACTGCATACGATATTTGTTTCGCATTCGTTGAATTCGTTGGCTCCTCTGACCCGCGCGGCGTTCGTGTTAATTACCTTCGTGCTCGTTTCAGTCGCTGCTTTCTTGTTGCTTGCACTCGCAATCACATTGATCGCAGCCGACGGCACAGTGAAGCCGCGATGGATGGTGTCTTTGCGACTGAGGTTTGTTCGCCGCATCAAGAAAGTGCCAACCGTCCCTAGCTATCTCGAGAAAATACTCGATTGGTTCTATTTTCGAGGGCTGATTGCCTTGACAGCACTCTGCGCGCTGGTGCTTGTTATTTACCAGCCGCTGGATTGGGTGATTTCTAAAGCGAAACGTGATGCGCAAGCCTTGCAAGAAAGGGGCTTTGTGGAGCAGGCAGGCTCGAAAGGGGAGTTCGTAACAAAGTGTGTGGAGACATCGACGGAGAACGAGACCGAGTCTTTTGTTCTCGTGTCCTGCGGCACAACCGAATGCGCTGTTATCGGAGAGAAAGGCCTACGGCGGAATGTTCAGCGCAAGCATATTAGGTGGGTTGATACCCGCCTCGTAAATGATGACGAAGATGCACTAACGGTTTGTCGCGCCGATCGTGTGCAAGCCATCAAAGCTGCCGACGCCAAGTCGAATAATTCGAGTTAAATCGCGTAACGGATTACTGTACTTTAAAACAGTTTTAAGTATGCCGGGTTCTTCGCCGCCGCAAGACGCCACGGTGGTGTTGCAGACTTACTAATCAATGGCGCACTAAGGTGTTGACCCATGCACAAACTGACTTTTTACCCTGTCGGCAACGGTGATAGTAGCCAAATCCACTTGGCCAATGGCAAGCGACTTTTGTTCGATTTCAGGCAGCACTCCCAAGCCAGCGATTCTGAGCACCCCACAATTGATCTTGACCGCAGGCTGAGGGAGGAACTAGCGGCTGATAAGCGCTCCGACGTTGACGTGTTCGCCATCACGCACGGTGATAAGGATCACATCGAAGGGAGTACCGAGTTCTTTGAACTGGACCATGCAGCTAAGTATCAGGGGAAAGATCGCATCAAAGTCAAGGAACTGTGGGTTCCAGCTGCGCTTGTGCTGGATTCGTTTGCTAAGGATTCAGAGCCCCATGAGGCAAAAATATGGCGTCAGGAAGCGCGCCACCGTCTGATCGAAGGATATGGGGTTCGTGTCTTCTCTAAGCCTGCCAAGTTGAAAGCGTTTTTGGAATCGAAAGGGGTCAGCCTCGAATCACGAGAGCACCTGATCACTGATGCGGGCGAGCTCGTGCCCGGATTTTCGTTGGCTACTGACGGCGTAGAATTTTTCTGTCACTCGCCGTTTATCAAGCATTGTGACGAGGGCGAGATTCAACGCAACGCCTCAGCACTTATCTTTCAGGTGCGCCTCTCAGTCGATGGCACGGTAACCAATTACTTCGCCGTTGGTGATTCTGAATCAGACGTCTTGGGTGAGATCGTCGAGATCACCGAGGCAAAAGGTAATGATGATCGCCTTGATTGGGACATCTACAACATACCGCATCATTGCAGCTACTTGGCGTTGGGCCCGGATAAGGGTAAGAACTCAACCCAGCCCACCGATCCGGTGGATCGCCTGCTTGAGCATGGACAGCGTGATGCCTACGTCATCAGTTCAAGTTGGCCGATTAAGAATGACAAGCTGGCCTATGAACAGACGCAGCCGCCTCATGTGCAAGCTAAGAACACCTATGTGCGAAGGCTTGAAGACGTCGATGGTCGGGAGTTCATGGTAACGATGGAGCACAAGAGTGAAACCAAGCCCCAACCCATCGAGATTCAAGTAACGGGAAGCGGAGTCAAGCTTTCGGCCGCGATAGGCGGTGCGGCGATATTGGTGCATGAAAGGCCGCCTCGAGCAGGAGTTCCATATGCCCCCTGCTTCCGATAGCGCGTACTACGAACTGGGCGGAGAGCGGTGCGACGAACTGACAGGTCGTCTAGCCGCAGCAGTTGTTCAAGCATGCGAAAGCGATCCGAGGTTCACGATCGTTGAGCTGCGGGCTGCGCGCGATGATAAGTCTTTTGAAATCGTGGTCGTGGATTGCAAATGCCACGAGGTGCCGTCGAAGAACGCCGTAGGAATCCAGTTCATAGAGCGCCTCGCTCTAATGTTTTGCCTCGATGAGTCGAGGGCACCTGAAACGTTCGCGTTACGAAAAGATTTTCCAGCAACAGAGCATCAAAACGCCACGCTCGAAGGCGTACCTGCATCGCTCTGTCTATATTTTGAACCTTGGGCGACTGTTGCCCGGACATGGACCGGAGCAAGCCATATACAAAGAATCGTGGTTTGGCTGTCCGAAGTAGCCGCTGGCACGCTGCATCGTGCAGATCAACCAGTGGAACAACTCTATTTCAATTCTCGTTACGAGTTAGTGCTGCCTGCGGAATTTCGGGAGACGGGACTCACTGGCGATCGAGTACTACGGCTCTTCAAGACCGCTAGCGTCGATAACGATGGCGGCCTGCTGGTATCCCGAGTTGTTAGCGCCGATGAAGCGGGAGGAGATGATACTGCTTCCTGTGCATACATGACGGTTGGTCCTGTTGTTAGTGGGGTTGTAGAGCGACCCGCGACGACATTGGGCCGGTTAGCCGCGCAGCTCCGTGATCGCGGATCTGATTTGGTGATACCCCTCGTCGATGCCATCAACACTGTGGCTGAGCCCAGTGGATTGAGTGCCAAGCGCAACAATCTGAGTCTGCTGATCTTGAGAATCCCGATCTTGCGTGAAGCCGGCGGAGCGGTTGAGCACTACCAAGTGCAAGCGTTCGTGGTAGAGCAAGGGTTAGGCGCACTCGGAGAAGCGATGGAACTACTCCTGTTGAGTGAAGGCGCTTACTACCGCGCACCAGTGATTGGGCAGAGTCCCTATGAACTCCCTGACGATGCTTTGGCAGTCTCCATTGAACCGTTGACCGTCGTTGAAGATCTCAGTCAGGAGAAAGCAAGGAAGCTGACGGGTGTTGCCGATGACGCAGCAGATTTCGCTGGGGCGATCCTAGGAGTGGGATCGCTTGGTAGCCAGCTGTTAAACCTGTGGGGGAGAGAGGGCTGGGGGCGCTGGACGCTGGTTGACCACGACATTATCAAGCCACACAACATCCCTCGTCACACGGCCCTTTACGATTCAATTGGGGAGTACAAGGTCAAACACGTCGCTGAACTCTTGGCTTCGAGCTTCCCGAAGGATGAGTTGGAGATTGGAGCCATGCCGACGCAAGCGAATTTGTCTGACCCGGGAATGCTCCAAGCCCTCGGATCCAGAGACCTTGTTGTGGACGCGTCAACGACCTTGCACATCCCTCGCGACCTAGCGTCAGAGGACAGCCTGCCACGTGTCGCCTCTGTGTTTCTGACTCCGTCTGGACAAGATTGTGTCGTGCTCCTTGAGGACACCACTCGAGAACTCAGAATCGACCAGATTGAGATGCAGTATTACCGCTCGATCATTCGCGAGGTGTGGGGCGGCGCCCATCTTAAGGGCCATCTCTCAAAAAGCTTCTGGGTTGGAGCAGGGTGCCGCGAGGTCACCACGGTTCTCTCACCGGAAATGATCGCGATACACGGTGGCCAAATAGCCCGTCGGCTGAGACTCCTTTCCCAGGAGCCATATGCTGCGGCTCACGTGTGGCGACATGATGATCGATCTGGTGACGTTTCCGCGGAGGAGGTTCTTTTGCGGCCCTGCACAACTACTACCTGTGGGGACTGGATCATCGTTTGGGATGAGGGACTGCGCGATCACGTTGCAAGGCTTCGTCAGGAAAACCTGCCTATCGAAACCGGTGGCGTTTTGGTTGGCTACGCCGATCAACAATCAAGAAAGGCATACATCGTCGACGCGCTGCCTGCCCCTGCAGATAGCTTCCAGTCGCCGACATCATTTGAACGTGGCACGTACGGCCTGGCTGCGGATATTCAAGAGATTGGTGATAGGACTGCTGGAATCGTTGGATATTTGGGCGAGTGGCATTCGCATCCGAAAGGTAGCAGTTCAGATCCCAGTGGCGACGATTTGATCCAACTGACTTTCTTGGCTGATCAGCTTTGTGTCGATGGGCAGCCCGCCTTCATGCTAATCGCGGCGGAAGAATCGATGAGCTTTTTAATGATGGATCAGATCAACCCGAGCGGGATGTATGAATGAAGTCCATCGTGTCGTACTTAATCACATTTCTGGCGATGATCATCGCGCTGATGCTGTTCCTGCAATCCAAATGGGTACCACAGTGGGCTGCTGATCAACAGTTGATCACTCGCTGTACCTTGATTGGGGGTGTGGGCGGCGTAATTTACTGTTTGAGGGCTGTATACATAAACGCTTGCGTGCGTAAATGTTGGGATGAGCAGTGGCACCCGTGGTACTACATTCGCCCCGTCGTCAGTCTGATCTCTGGAGGTGTGAGCTGGTTGTTTCTGAGCGCAGGATTGTTGATCTTGGATGCTGACGATCAGGTCAATTCGAATCCCACAGGTTTCCTAGCTCTTGCTTTCATCGCCGGATATAACGTTGACAAGTTTATGGCGAAATTGGAGCAGTTGGCTGAGTCGGCATGGGGAATTGAGAAATCGCGGTCGAGTACAAGCAAAGATGAGAGGTGAAAGGCGTCAGGTAGAGGGCTGATTCGCGCCGATTACACGTACGGTTTGGCATGGGTCTCAACGCTGAATCGATCCCACGTCGCATTCTCGGGGTGTGAAATCGCCTGATGCAGTCGGAGACGTTTGACTAGGCCTACCAGGAACTAGGTTTAGTGCCCACCACTGTCCGGTTTGTCGCTCTGACACCGTACTAGAGGTTCAGAAGCCAATATTGTTGGAGCCGTCGAATGAAGACCCACCTCTACGTCACCCCAAACGACCGGATCATCGCCATTGACGACAGCGATGATGACGTCACTCCCGTCGGCATTAATAGGTCATTGGCCTGAAGTTGTATTGAGCCGCGCGATCGCTTCGTCAACACTGGCGGCAACGGCATGGGAATCTCATCCCTGCCCCGAGTCAACGACCCACGACGGAAGCGACAACAATGATGCGAAAACTACTTCTTCTGGCCGCGCTTGGCGGCGCATGGTCCGTTCACGCGGCCCCTTACGAAATCGGTGACCTTCCGGTCTGCACGGCGCTCACCCCGGCGGCCGTATCGCTGGACACCACGCCGGTGGACCTGGATGTGCGTGTGCTGCTCGACGGCGTGAGCGCGCCGGATGGAGCGCAGGTGATGGATCGTGCGGGTGAGCTGTACGCGTCACTGGGCATCACGCTGGTCTACAGCTACGAGCAGGTGGCGTTTGCAGGGATTGAAGCGGCCGGGTTGATTGCGCAGGCGAAAGCTTATTACGGTGGCGTGCGTCCAGCGGGGATCGATCTCGTTTATGTGCTGACGGACAAGGACATTGTCGACAGTGCGGTGAGCGGCAACGCGCTAGCCGGACTGGCCGATTGCATCGGCGGGGTGAAATACGAAGACCGGGCGTTTGGTGTCGGCGAGGCTTGGGATGGCGAACCGACGGATTTGGTTATCTACGAGTTATACAGTGAGAAGGCCGCGAAGACGGCGGCCCACGAGATCGGCCACCTCATGGGTGGGCATCACCACCAGGCGAACTGTGTCGAGTCCCTGTTGAACATCGGCGGATCCCCTTGCACCTTGATGTTCAACTTCATTGATTTACAAAGCACTGCGTTCTCGCTGCTCAATGGCATCGTTGTCCGTGGTCACGGACAGGCCTACGCCGTTCCGTAGTCACCGGACCGGTGCTGCAAAAAGCCACGGTGCGGCTATTCGCCGCCCGTGGCTTTTTTGTGTCCACGGTTCTTGGCGTCCAGCCTGAGGGTTAGAGCCAGCCGCGCTGGTTCGCCGCGACACCCGCCTGAAACCGGGTTCGGACGCCCAGCAGCTCATACAACTCTTGGACCTTGCGCCGTACGGTCCTGGCGCCGACCCCCATTTCGACGGCGATGGCCTCATCCTTGAGGCCGGATGCCATGAGCGCAATCAGGGTTCGTTGACTATCTGACAATTCCGGGTGTTGCGTGGAGGGCAGGCCAGACGGGATGACGACGCCTCTGTTCCACAGCAACCTGAAGAGTTCCGTGAGCGAATCCAACAGCGCGGACTCGTAAACAATGATGACGGTCGGTTCACGGCGCTCCTCCGAACTGAGCAGCACGAGGAACGCCAGTTCGTCGTCCACCAGCACAAGTTTTATCGGCACTTCGGGCAGGACCCGAGCGACCTCGCCCGAATCGATCGCCAGGCGTGCCCGCCTGATGTGTTCGGGGTGCTCAAATATGCGAGCGTCATAAATCGTGTGGAATGGAAAGCCTTCCGCCATGCGTTCCAGTTGAATATTCATGCCTTCAATTTTCGCGCCCGCATAGTAAGGCGGCCTGTCGGTCATGCGAATGCACTTTCGAGCAGTTTTCTGGGCATGCTCCCAGCGGCTGGTGATGGCCTCACCGCCCGTGACGATCTCGATGATGGAGCTGAGTTCGTTCGCCTGTCGGTTTCGACGCACCCGATGTGCGAGATCGACGGATTCCGCCAGCATCGCGTCCAATTGCCGTTGCTGGTCGCGCACGAGCAGACCGACGGAGGCCTCCGGGTCAGTGACGATCAAGCGTTGATCGACCGGGTCCTCACGCAGCAGGCCCAGCGCCTGTAATCGGCTGAGATCGGCATCCAGCCCGACTTCGTCCACCGCGAGGCGATTGCACAAGGCGGGCTTGGTGAGATGAGGTTCATCGACGAGCACACGAAAAATCGTCTCTTGCCGTTTCGTGACGCCAAGACTTTCAAATACCACGGAGCCACCCCGCCGGTCGTTGTATGGGCCTTGCCTGCAAGGACATTGTTCTCATCGCTCATGCACCTGGCTAGCCACGATACAAAATTATAGTATAGGAAAATTATTCTTCACTCTGGTCGCTCCGATGGTCGTGACAGTTCTCCGGGCAGCAGCACTTTCATTTGTTGTCGGTCTGCTCGGTTGTGGACAAGACCAGCACGGGACGGCGCCCGGCGATGAGGTCATGCCCCCGCCGCCATCCGCGAACGCCGTGTGGGTAGACGATCGGCTGCATGTAGATGTGCCTGTCCCGATTGTGACCATCGGCTTTTCCGATGAGGAGGTCGGGGCGCTGCGAGGCGCCCTGCAGCCCCACGCGGTGGACCACAGTTATGGAGAAATCAATCAGATTCTACCGCTGGAAATCGATGGCCTGCTGCGGGGGGATCTGAACGAGTACGTGCCGTTGTCAGGTGATGTTTACTCGCTGCCGGTCTTGCCAACAGCACATTACGACCTGACTCAGGCAAACGCCGCGCTGGAAGCCGCGTTTCAGGCGCAGCTTGATCATGTCAGGCTGGAATCGGGTCATTTCGACGCGAACGCCATGGAAGATTGGCTGGCATCGCAATTGGATCTTCAGTCCGCGACGCCGACCGTCGTGTTGCTGCACCTGAAACGATTCGGTATTTCCGAGCATGGCTGGCACATTCAGGGCGAGACCGGACACCGCGCGCCGGTACGCGTGTTCGGCGAGCGGTATCCACTGGTCGTCCTGGACCCATCCGCGGTCGAAGATCCCTGGGTCGGTTCCAACGCCGAGGACTTCACCCGTTACACGGAGGCCTCAGACACCCCCGTCATTGCTCGCTTTGTTCGCTACCTGACCGAGTTCCGGCTGCTGCAAGGTCCGCTGTATGCGCCATCGCAAAAGCCTTGTCATGCCATCACCGGCATCATGGCGGTGAAGAGTACAACCAGCATCGCCGAAAACTTCCTGCGCCCGGTGTCGGAAGCACTCGTGGTGGAGCGTATCCAAACCTCATTCGAGCAGTTGACCGGCACCGACACGTACTTTGACCTGAAGCTGATCGATCTGCCCCAGGATGATCTCGTGCTCGATCTCATCACTCGCCTGGAGTACGGCGGGTTCGAGTTGCTGAAAGGCTACCTGACCGAGAACTTCGAGCGCTTTCACGTCGACCATCCGGGCTGCGCCGAATACCTGTCGATCGTGGTGGAAAACGACGCTGCCTCCGTCCCGGGCTGGGTCGTGCTCTACGGATACGGCGCCTACGATGACGATCGCGATAGCCGCATCAGCGCGAGCTGGGTCAACGACATCTACCGCCTGCTGGCAGATGTCGAGAGTCCGTTGTGCATCTCCAACTGCAACACCAAGGAATACCTGAATCTCTGGGAGTATCTGTTCGCCCACGAAACCGGCCATCTGCTGGGTCAGCGACATCCACATGATGTGTCCAGCCGTAGCGCCGAGGCGAGTTCCAGCGATGCGTTCAGCAGCATCTGGAGCAATATGAGCTACCAGAATGAGGGGCGGTGGATCGCGTTCGGGCAGATCGACCGTAACAACTGGCTTCGAAACCGGGCCAGTCTGGCGCTACTGGAGGCCTACGAAGCCGGTCGGGAAGACAGTCCGGCCTGGCGGGCGGCCATGTCGGCGGCCGACCGGCTCGACTGGGAGGGCGTGTGGGAGCAGCTACGGTCGTCGTGATGGCGGCTGCTCGGGCCGCATCCCGGTCTCGCGGTCGAGGTGGCCGTCACGATACCTGACGGACATCTCCGAAGTGTTCTTTCAACGAATCCAGCAGCGCTGATTCGGGGGTCGAGCAAATGCACATGACACGGCAGGTCTCACTGCCCTGAGCCAAGTAGGCGTGGGCCATGCTGCTGTCGAAGTAGATGGATTCGCCGGCCTTTAGAACGGCCGGTGCATAGTGCTCGGTGTGAACGACGACCGTGCCTTCCAGCACGTAGGCGAACTCCTCACCGCCGTGCGCCACCAGCGGGCCGAATTCTTCCAGCGATCGCGCCCTGATCTCGGCGACGATGGGCACGAATTTCTTGTTCAGCAACTCGGTCGAGAGATAGACGTAGTCATAGTTGGGCGTTGCGACCATCAGGCCGCTGTCTGCCCGATTGATGCTGCGGCGGCTGGCAGGTGCCGTCGCTGCAGCCTTGGCCGGCCCGCCGTCTGGCTGGCTCGAAGCCTCGAAGAAGGTGGTGATGTCGACGTTCAGCCCCTGGCTGAGTTGCACCAGCTTGTCGTAGGTCAGCGAGAGCTGGTTCCGTTCGGTTTTCGACAAGGTCGAAATCGACAAGCCGGTTTTCTCGCTAACCTCTGCGAGCGTCCAGCCATGCTGGTGGCGCAGATTGCGCAGCGCAGGGCCCAGATGTGCCGCCTTGGTCATTGGCTGGAGTCCATCAAAAACGGTTCGTTCTCTACGGAGCGTAGTGGCGAGAATATAGAATTCGGCGAGCGGCTTGGAGAAAACCTGTTCCGGTCGGTGAGCCCGTGCGCCTGGAGTTCCTCAGCAAAAGGCTGGTCAAGCGCCAAGGCTGCTGCGAATTGTGAGAGCGCCGGCGCGGTTTGCACGCCGAACCCGCCCTGACCGGCCAGCCAGAAGAACCCGGCGAGCTGCGAGTCGTAGCCGACCACGGGCAGCCGGTCTGGCGCGAAGGTTCTCAAGCCAGCCCAACGCTGGATCACGTGCTTGATGTGCAGCCGTGTGGCCTTCTCCACCCGGTCGATGGCCACCGCAATGTCCCAGTCTTCCGGCTGCGCGTCACAGGGCGGGCTGGGAGACTCGTCGGCCGGTGAGAGAAGCAGACGGCCCGCGTCAGGTTTGAAGTAAAACGTTTCACCGATCTCGATGACCGCGGGCCAATGAGCGGCCGTGAGCTGGTCTGGCAACTCGACAACCGCGGCCGAGCGCCGGAATGGCTGCAGGCCGACGGTTTGCGCTCCGGCCAGTTTGGCGACTTCATCCGCCCAGGCGCCGGCTGCGTTGACGATCGTGTGTGCGCGGAACCTGCCGGCGGACGTTTCGATGGTCCAGGCATCGCTGCCGCGGCTCATCGCCCGAACGCGAGCCCTGTTCTGAAACCGGGCGCCTTGTGACCGAGCCCATTTGATGAAGCCCTGGTGCAGTGCGTTCACGTCGATATCGCAGGCGCCGGGCTCCAGGATTGCGTGGATCGCCGCCTGCCCTCGCAACACGGGAACCCGCTCCAACGCCGCATGCGGCGACATCTTCCGCGTATGCGGCAGCGTTTCGAGTTGTGCCGCCTGTGCCGCGCGGTGCGGCGCACCGATGTGCAATGCCTCGCGGGGAGTCAGCAGCGGATAGTCACAGAAGCCGGCCGGCGGGTGGTCGAGGAACGGTCGGCTGGCTGCCGTGAGTGCACGCACGCTCTGGTCGCCGATGAGCTGACTGAACAGTGCGGCGGATCGGCCGGTGGCGTGATACCCCGGCGCAGTCTCCTGTTCCAGTACCAGTACGCGCGCAGCCTGCGCAGCGCGGGCGGCAAACGACGCCCCTGCGATGCCCGCCCCCACAACGGCAAAGTCATAGCACTCCATTCTTCAATTATTGCATACGAAAAAGATTTTGCGTAAGAGAAATATTGTGTCTAGTATGGCCTGACTCCCGCGTAGGACCTTGCGATGCGTTTGGCGATCTCCGCCCTTCTGGTCTCATTACTGCTGTCTGGTTATGCCCAGGCGCAAACGCCTGCGTCTGAGGGCAGCTCCGGCGATCCTGTGGTGGCGAAGGATGCCTCGACAGCAGGTACCGACGGATCGGACCCGGCGCAGGACGTACTGGACCTGGATGATTTCGTCGTTCGGGCCGGCAAACGTGGGCTCGCGATTGAGGAGACTCCCGGCAGCGTCGAGGCGATCTCGGGCGACAAGCTCGAATCGATGAAGGCGCAGAAGCTCTCCGACTTTCTGAAGCTTGTGCCAGGGGTGGTCCTGACAGAACGCGGCGCGGATCAGAACATTCCCGTGATTCGTGGCATCTCTTCGTCCAACTCCGGCACCGGCAACCAGTTCAGTCCGCTGACGGTCGGCATTTATGTCGATGACATGCCGTTCACCGACTTGTACGTCCCGTTTTCCCAGCCCGACGTGAACCCGTTTGATCTCGAAAGCGTGGAGATCCTGAAGGGGCCTCAAGGCACCCTGTTCGGGTCTGGTGCCCTGTCGGGCGCGATTCGCTACATCCTGAAGAAGCCGGCGCCGTATCTGTGGGAGGGCAAGCTCGGCGCGACATTCACGTCCACCGACGAAAGCAACGGGCTTTCACCGGTCTATGCGGGTGCGCTCAATATTCCCGTGTTCGATGGCGCAGCCCTACGCGTCGTGGGGGTCTCCCGCGAGCACTCGGGGCTTTATGACGACATCGACCGCGAACTGGAAGACCAGGACAAGCTGGATCAGACGACGTTTCGCGTGCTGGGGACGTGGCAGGTGGATGATCGCCTGACACTGAACGGTTTCTACTTCACCCAGGACAGCGAGCAGGGCAACGGCTTCGCGAACAACCCGATGGGCTTCTACCGGGAGTCCTCGGGCACAGGCGTCATCGAGAGCGCATTCTCAGGCACCAACTTTCTGCTCAGCTACGAGTTCGACAACTTCACCTTCCAGTCGTCGAGCAACTATCAGACCAAGGACGTGTTGCTAAATGCCTTGGGCCCGGTGTCTGTCGGCTCGCAGCAAACCGGTGATCCGGACGGGGACGGCGGCTACAACGGCCCAGGCTCGGAGGATGTCGGCATCTACGATGTGTCCTCGGGCTATCTGGAATCCCACACCGAGACGATCTTTCAGGAGTTCAGGCTATACACGCCGCCCGGTGGGGAGTGGCTGCCGACGAGCTGGATGAGTCTCAGCTGGATTGCCGGCATCGCCTACCAGAACTCCCGACAAAGCTACGAACAGGATTCCGACCTGATCGAGGACATCGTCCCCGTCATCGGGCTGGTCGACCTGCTGCCGATCTTCCCGCTGGACACGCCGATTGGCCCGATCAGCGGCAGTCAGGACACCAGTTACCTCTACGCCGAGCTGGACTCCGAAGCCGAGGAAGCATCGATTTATGCGGAAGGCACGGCCAGGCTGTGGGAGAAGTTTGAACTCACGCTCGGGGCCCGCTTCTACAAGACTGACCTGGAGGCCCAGGGTTTCCTGTCTGGCGTTCAGATCCTGGCGCTGGACGCCGGCAACACCCGGGCAGAATCCATGGCGGGCGTGCACGAGCAGGGCGTGAATCCGAAGGTGTCGCTGCGCTATCTGTTCAATGATCGCGTTCAGGTCTACGCGCTGGCCGCTCGCGGTTTTCAGTTCGGTGGTGTCCAGCTCAACCCGCCGGTGACGGCGCTTGCGCTGGCCGACCCTGCCAGCTTCGATTCATTCAAATCCTCGAACTTGTGGAATTACGAAGTCGGGCTTCGCACCGAGTTCTTCGACCGTGCGCTGCGCTTCGACATCACCCTGTTTCACCTGGACTGGGAAGATCTCCAGATCACCGTCCGCAAGCCGCTGGTGGATGCGCCGCTGTTCGAGAATATCTACGAGGTCGGCTTTATCGAGAATGTCGGCAGTGCCGAGTCACAAGGTGTCGAGGCGGCGATTTCCGTCCGACCCACCAAGGGACTGACGTTCACCAGCAGCGCCTACTGGGGCGATGCGCGGACGACCGAGGATTTCTCCAGCACGTCGGGCGATGTGCCGGCGGGGTCGCGCCTGCCGGTTTCGCCGCATTTCCAGATCGCCAACCAGTTGACCTATGTCACGGACGACTGGCGCGGGTGGCAAGCCGGCTTCGGCATCACCCATGCGCACATTGGCCGTGCGTACAACAACCTGCTCTACACGCGAGAGCAGGGGGGCTACGACACCATCGACCTGAGTTTCAATCTGCTTCAGTCGCGCTGGGCTGTCGTGCCGGACCTCACGGTGTCGGTCATCAATGTCACCGACGTGCGAGGGGTTGCCGGGGTTAGCGGCGGCCCCTCCAGTAGCAACTACGCCTACTACTTCACCCGCCCGCGTAGCGTCGTTATGTCGCTGGGGTTGCAGTTCTAAGCCTATGAAAACAATGCTCTTGACCCTGTCGGGCCTGTTGGTGTCCACACTGGCCTGGGGCGAGGAACCCATCCCCCGCAAGGACGCGTTACGCAATGGCTTCTACGTCGCCCCCTTGTACAGCCAGACATTCGTGGACGAGGAGCGGGGGACGGCCGACGGCACCGGCTACGCGCTGGCGCTGGGTTATCGCGGCAGCTTCGCGGGCGTGGAACTCATCGGTGCCGACACCTCAATGGACAATCCGGACGGTGGCGCAACGGAGCTGACCAGTCTCGGGCTCAACCTGCTGGTGGCGCCGCTGGTGCATGTCGCCGTCCTGAGAGATCTCAACCTGATGCTGGGTTTTGCGGTCAACGATCGGCAGAACCATCCGGGTTTTACCGAAGACGACGAGACCTACTTCATCGACGCGGGTCTGGCCTATACGCCGGCGATTGCCCTGTTCGGGATCGACGTGGCGTTACGCGCCGAATACCTCTACCGACGAGACACCCAGCAGCCGGTTTTCCCCGAGGATGCTCCCCGTTCGTTCACGGAGACCGTCGCTCGAATCGGCCTGCAGATTCCCTTGAGCAAGCAGCCTGACCCACCGACGGCATTACAGCCGGTCGACGTGGCCGTGGTCTCGCTGGACGACGACGGCGACGGCGTGTTCGATGCATCTGACGAGTGTCCCGGAACCGCGCCGAACCAGCTCGTAGATGCCGCTGGCTGCGTACCGGAACCTCCTCCCGCGCCACCACCAACACCGCCATGCGAGACCAGTGCCGATCGCCTTCAGCTTCAGGGTTGCGAGGTCGGGCATCGTTTCGTGCTGGACGGCCTGAGCTTTGCAAGCGACAGCGCGGAGCTCGATGGCGAGGCCATTGCGGCTTTGCAGCGCGTGTTGAACGTGCTGCGTGACGCCCCGGATATCAACATGATGATCACCGGCTACACCGATGATCGCGGCGCGGATGGCTACAACCAGGAGCTGTCTGAACGCCGGGCCGAGGCGGTTCGCGAGTATCTGATGACCGAGGGGATCGCGAGCGATCGACTGCGTGCGGCCGGCGCCGGTGAAGCCGACCCCGTCACATCCAACAACACCGAGGCGGGCCGGGCGAAGAATCGCCGAATCGAGTTCCGCTTGATGGCCTAGGGGCTAGAAACCGATGAGATTGACCAGCCATGTCGCACGATTCCTCGCGGGCTGCCTGGGGCTGGCGTTTGCCTTGAGCAGCCTCGCCGGCACCGACGCGTACCAGACCATTCCGGGCGTGTCTCCACAGCCCGAACAAACGAGCGTCGGGCCGCAGGACCCCGCAGAACTGGAGGCCTTCATCGACGGCGTGATGACGGCGCAAATGCGCGCGCAACAGGCGGTTGGCGGCATGGTCGTGATCGTCAAGGATGGCGCGATTCTGCTGGCGAAGGGTTACGGCGACGCCGACCGCGAAAACGGGCGCGCGGTGGACCCGTACACCACGCTGTTCCGCCCAGGATCCGTCGGCAAGCTGTTCACCTGGACGGCGCTGATGCAGCTGGTGGAACAGGGCAAGGTTTCCCTGGACGCCGACGTCAACACCTACCTCACCCAGTTCTCGGTGCCGGACACCTACCCCGGTCAGCCGGTCACGGTTCGCAACCTGATGACCCACAGCGCCGGTTTCGAGGACGGTTCCGTCGGGTATCTGATTCTCGACAGCGACGCGCGATTGCTCGACCCGGTGGAGGCGTTGATCCGATACATGCCGCAGCGCGTTCGTGCGCCCGCCGGCGGGGACTTCAACAACGGCGACATGGCCTCGTACTCGAACTGGGGCACGGAGCTGGCCGGATTGATCATCGCCAATGTCTCGGGGCTGAGCTACAACGACTACATTGAGCAGAACATCTTCCAGCCGCTCGGCATGGCCAGCAGTACGTTCCGTCAGCCGGTCCCGGACCGCCTCAAGGAGCACTTGGCCTCCGGCTACAACAACAAGGGCGGGCGCCTCAAACCGCAACCCTACGAGTTCGTGATGTTCCCCGCTGCCGGCAGCCTGAGCGCAACGGGCGAGGACATCGCCAAGTTCATGATTGCTCACGCACAGAACGGCGCATATCAGGGGAACCGGATTCTCAGCGACGCCGGCGCGCGTCTCATGCACGGGCGGGCGCTCAGTCCGAACCCGCACCTCAACGGCGCCGCACTGGGGTTTTACGAGAATCACGTGAATGGCCGCCGCCTGCTGGTCCATGCCGGCAACACCACGCAGTTCCAGACCGAGTTCAACCTGCTGATCGACGAAGGTGTCGGTCTGTTTTTTTCGGTGAACTCGGAGTCCATCTTTTCGTTCTCGGCACGCAAGGAGCTGCTGAATGCGTTCATGGACCGCTACTACCCGGCGACGCTCCCGGCCGTGCAACCACCGGACGATTTCGCCGAACGCGCGGCCGACTATGCGGGCAGCTATCGGTTTAACCGCCACTCGTACAGCACGATCGAAAAGGCATTCTCGATGCTGTCGTCCGGTATCAGCGTGACACCAACGCCGCACAACACCCTGCGGATCAGCGGTGTAGGCGGCCCGCTGGCCAAGGAATGGGTGGAGGTCGCGCCGGACACGTTCCGCCGGGTTGACGACGATCCCATGATCGCCTTCAGCCGGGACGAGCAGGGCCAGGTGGCCTATCTGCTGAATATCGGCAGCCTGCCATCCATGCAGGCCTACCGGATTCCGAGTGCGGAGAACCCCCAGCTGCACTGGCTCTTGTGGGCCGCCGCGTCGCTCGGTTTTGTCGTCGCAGTGATCAGCCTGTTGCGTAACTGGGGCCGGGACAAACGACAGGGCGGGCTTGCGCGGCTTGCGCGAATCTCCGCCGGGTTGATGGGCGTGCTCCAGCTTTCGTTTCTGGTGCTGTTCGGGCTGAGCATTGTCGCGCTCACCAACCAGCCACTCGGCCCCTATCCCGAACTCCTGACATGGGGGCTGACACTTTCGCTGATCGCCATCGGGTTCACGGTGCTGTCGGCCGGGTTCGTGCCGGTGGCGTGGTATCAACGCTGGTGGAGCGGTTATGAGCGTTGCCAGTACAGCCTGATTGTCGTGCTGGCTGTCGCGTTCCTGTGGTCGCTGCACACCTGGAATCTGATGGGCTACAAGCTGCCGTGAGTAGCTCGGTCTAGGAATTTCGCGTTATGAACATCGCCGCTCGCGTTCCCGCGCTGTCGCTACTCCTGCTCTTTGGCCTGCTCATGAGTTGCCGCTTCGAACGCGACGCGAACGTCGCCGACACGATCATCCGCAATGGCGTGATCTACGACGGCAGCGGCGCGGCGCCCACCCGGGGAGATCTGGCGATCGTCGGTGATCGCATCGTCGCGGTCGGTGAGCTGAAAGCCTGGCGATCAGAACAGGACGTTGACGCCGACGGGCTGGCAGTCGCCCCTGGCTTTATCAATATTCTGAGTTGGGCGAATGACTCCCTGCTGGTTGATGGTCGCGGTCTCAGCGATCTGATGCAGGGCGTCACGCTGGAAGTGTTTGGCGAAGGTTGGTCGATGGGGCCGCTGAATCCGGCGATGAAGCAGGAGATGGAAGCGCAGGGATTCGCCAACGGCACCAAGATCAGCTGGACCCGACTGGACGAATACCTGGAAGGGCTGGTGCAACGCGGTGTCAGCGTGAACGTCGCGTCGTTCGTCGGTGCCGCGACGGTGCGCATCCATGAACTGGGGTACGAAGATCGTCCTCCGACCGAAGAGGAATTGCATCGCATGCGGAGTCTGGTCGCCCAGGCGATGCAGGACGGTGCGCTCGGCGTGGGCAGTTCGCTGATCTACGCGCCCGGCGCCTATGCGGACACCGATGAGATCAAGGCACTGGTCGAGGAGGCCGCGCGCTACGGCGGGGGCTACATCTCGCATCTCAGAAGCGAAGCCGACAATTTTCTGCAAGCGCTGGATGAGCTGATCGATATCGGCGAAGACACCGGCGCCAGGGTCGAGGCCTACCACCTCAAGGCGGCAGGCAGCCCCAACTGGTCAAAGATGCGCCAGGCAATCGAGCGCATTCAGCAGGCCCGGGATGCCGGCCTGAAGGTCGGGGCGAACATGTATCCCTATACGGCCGGCGCGACCGGATTGACCGCCGCCATGCCGCCCTGGGTGCAGGAGGGTGGGCTGGATGCCTGGGTTACCCGCCTGAAAGATCCGGCGATCAGGACGCGGGTTGCCGCAGAGATGCGTGCCCCGGGCGAGGATTGGGAGAATCTGCTGCTCGGCGCCTCCGCAGACGGGTTGCTGCTGCTGGGCTTCAGAAATGAGGCACTGAAACCCCTGATCGGCAAGACCCTGGCGGACGTCGCCACCCTGCGCGGCACGACGCCGGAAGAAACCGCGATGGACCTGGTGATCGAGGATCACAGCCGGGTGCTGACCGCGTACTTCCTGATGTCGGAAGACAACGTGCAGCTGGGGCTGTCCCAACCCTGGGTTGGCATTGGGTCGGACGGTGGGGCCATGGCGCCAGAGGGCGAGGTGCTGGAATCGCTGACCCACCCACGTGCCTACGGCAGCTTCGCCCGGTTTCTCGGCAAGTACGTGCGCGATGAAGGCGTGGCGCCGCTGGCAGACGCCATTCACCGCATCACCGGTTTGCAGGCCGACAACTGGGGGTTGCGAGACCGAGGCTGTCTGAAGAACGGCTGCTTTGCGGATGTCGTGGTCTTCGATCCCGAGACCATTACGGACCATGCGACCTTCGCCAACCCCCATCAGTTGGCGACAGGCGTGCGTGATGTGTTCGTGAACGGGGAGTGGGCGTTGAAACGCGGCGAGGTCACCGCGGCGCGTGCCGGGCAGGTGGTGCGTGGTCCAGGGTGGATTGGCGAGCAGTAGGCGAGCAATCGTCCGCGCGGCCACACCATCTGATGAGTGGTCTGTGCCGATGGTTTGCCCACGAATCCGCCATGCGCGATGCTCGTGATCAAAATCAAATAACTGGACCAGCTCATGGCAGCAGGCCAAGTGCGCTCGGCGGAAGGAGACTACGACTACATCATCGTCGGCGCTGGCACGGCGGGGTGCATCGTCGCGAACCGGCTGTCGGCCGACCCGGACAAGCGCGTGCTGTTGCTGGAGGGTGGTGGCCGCGACAACTGGATCTGGTTTCACGTACCGGTCGGCTATCTCTTCGCGATCGGTAATCCGCGCTCGGACTGGATGTTCCAAACCGAAGCGGAGGCCGGGCTCAACGGGCGATCGCTGGGATACCCGCGGGGCAAGGTGCTGGGCGGCTCGTCGGCGATCAACGCGATGATTTCGATGCGTGGGCAGGCCGAGGACTACCGGCAGTGGCGCCGCATGGGACTGGAGGGCTGGGACTGGGACGATGTCCTGCCGGTGTTTCGCAACTTCGAGGACCATTTTCTTGGCGCCTGCGAACATCACGGCGCCGGCGGCGAGTGGCGGATCGAAGCGCCGCGGATTCAGTGGGAGATTCTCGATGCGGTCGGCGAGGCCGCCGAGCAGATGGGCGTGCCGCGGATTCCCGACTTCAACACCGGCGAGAACGAAGGCTGCAGCTATTTTCACGTGAATCAACGCAAGGGCTGGCGGTGGTCGGCCGCGCGGGGTTTCCTGAAGCCGGCGATGCGTCGGCCCAACCTCCGGGTCGAGACCGACGTGCTGGTGGAGCGGGTGCTATTCGATGGCCGTCGAGCCAGCGGCGTACGCTTCTCGCGGGCGGGTGAAACCTTTGACGTGCAGACGCGCGGTGAGGTGATACTCAGCGCCGGCTCGGTCGGATCGGCGCAACTGC
Organism: Abyssibacter sp.; assembly: GCA_023146115.1. GTDB lineage: Bacteria > Pseudomonadota > Gammaproteobacteria > Nevskiales > OUC007 > Abyssibacter. Next base: position 21,658 of record JAGLCS010000022.1, read on the forward strand.
TGCAACTGTCCGGCATCGGGCCGCGGGAGTGGCTGGACGAGCTGAACATCCCGGTCGTCGCCGACCGTGCCGGCGTCGGGCGCAACCTGCAGGATCATCTGCAGCAACGAGCGATTTACAAGGTCCACAACGTCAAGACACTCAACACGATCTACCATTCGCTGCTGGGCCGCGCGGGGATGGGGCTGGAATACCTGTTGTTCCGCCGTGGGCCGTTGACCATGGCGCCGTCGCAGCTGGGATTGTTCACCCGCTCCGATCCGTCGCAACCGCGCGCCAATATCCAGTTTCATGTGCAGCCACTGTCCCTGGACAAGTTTGGCGATCCGTTGCATCGCTTCCCGGCGATTACCGTGGCGCCCTGCAATCTCAGTCCGACGTCTCGCGGCACGATTCGTCTACGCTCCATCGACCCGCGTGATGCGCCGCGGATCGCACCGAACTACCTGGCCACCGAAGCCGATCGGCAGGTTGCCGCCGATGCGATCCGCGTCACCAGGCGGCTCATGGCGCAGCCGGCCCTGGCGAAGTACCAGCCGGAGGAATATCTGCCGGGACCGGCCGTCGGCAACGATCCGGCCGCGTTGGCACGAGCCGCGGGTGACATCGGCACCACCATCTTCCATCCGGTCGGAACAGCCCGGATGGGGCAGCAGGATGATCCACGGGCCGTGGTCGACAGTCGGCTGCGCGTGATCGGCATCGACAACCTGCGGGTCATCGATGCCTCGGTGATGCCGACCATCACCTCTGGCAACACCAACACGCCAACCGCGATGATCGCGGAGAAAGCGGCGGCCTACGTCCGTGAGGATGCCCGTCGCGAACGCGCAGCCTGCGCATAGCGTGCCAGCGATTACTCGCCGGCCAGTGCACGCAGCCGCTGGGAAAAGCTCGCCTGGTCATCTCCGCGTGAGTACAGAAAGCCCTGGGCGCCCTCGCAGCCAAAGCCTTGCAGCATGTCGGCTTGGTCCTGGGTTTCGATGCCTTCGGCGATGACCGTCATGCCGAGGTCCTTGCCGATCGAGACGATCGTCTTGGCCAGCGCCGCCGAGCGGGTATTGCGGACCATCTGGTGAACGAAACTCAGGTCGATCTTGAGGGTGTCGATCGGTAGCCGCGACAGACGTGCCAGCGAGGAATAGCCGGTGCCGAAGTCGTCCAGCGCCAGGCTCAAACCCATCTCGCCCAATGCCTGCAGCTTGCTCGTCGCCTGCTCATACGTGAAAAAGTTCTCGGTGATTTCCAGGCGCAGGTGCTGTGGCGATACGCCGTGCTCGGTCAGCATTTGCCCCAGATTTTCGACGAAGCCGGGCGCCAGCAACTGCGCAGGCGCGATGTTCACCGCCAGGCGAAACCCCGACGGCAGGTTCGGCTGCCAGTGCGCCAGCGACTGCAAGGCCGCCGACAGGCTCCAATGTGTGAGCGGTCGAATCAGGCCGCAGACATGGGCGATCGGCATGAAGGTGTTCGGTGCCACATTCCCGAGCGTCGGATGCACCCAACGGGCGAGTGCTTCAGCGCCGATCAACGCACCGCTGCCCAGGGCAATCTGTGGCTCGTAGATCTGGTACAAGGCCTGATCGGCGATAGCCTGGCGCAGGTCCGTCTCCAGGGTGGCTCGGAGGCGTGTGTACGACTCGCCTCCCCCTTCGTGGCACCAATAGGTGTCTCGGCCCGCATGCTTGGCCGAATACATGGCCTGATCGGCCAGGCGCACCAAATCGTGAACGTTGCCCGGCGCCTGGTTCGCACAGGCAATGCCGATGGATGCCGTGGCGACAATACGAGCACCACCGCCGGCCACCGGCTCACGCATGGCGTCCACCATGCGCTCGGCGATCCTGGCGATGGGGGTCTCGGCGTCGCAGCGCAATGCTGCGGCCAGTACCCCGCCACCAAACCGGGCGACGAGCGGTTCGGCGACAAATGCGCCGCTGTCGGCCAGCTCGCTCAGCGTCGTATGCAAACGCGCGGCCGCATGGCGTAGCACGCGGTCACCGGTGTCGTGTCCCCAGTTGTCATTGATGGTCTTCAGGCCGTCGAGGTCGAGATAGGCGAGGTGGGTGGTATCCAGGTCCGTCTCCGGATGCGCGATCAACGCTTCCAGCCGCTGCATGAAGATGGGGCGATTCAGCAGCCCGGTGAGATCGTCGTGGCGTGACTGGTATCGCAACGTCTGTCGGCTGGCATGTTGATGCCGTGCGTAGCGAATGCTGCGATCCAACACCGCCGAGGCCGCCTCATCCTTGGTGAGAAAATCGGCGATCCCACGTTCCAGTGCCGCGGCATCCAGGCGCTCGTCATGCGCACCCGTGAGCAGAATGACCGGGCCGGGCAGCTCCTCGACGCTGATGTCCTGCAGGAGCTCCAAGCCGTTGTATCCGGGGAGAAAAAAGTCGAGCAGGCACACGTCGAAATGCCGTTCCAACGCGGCCTCTACGGCATCGCGTTCGCTGACGATGGTGACCTTGTAATCGGCGCCAGCCAGCGCCAACTGGCGCTGGATCAGCTGCGCATCATCCGCGTTGTCATCGATGAGCAGGACATCAACCATTGCTATGCGGCTCCTTCCGCAACACTGAAACGACCTTTGCCGCTGTGGGTGGATGTTCGTGGGCGCCGGCTAGCTCGCCAGTTCCACACGATCACGACCCTGATGCTTGGCACGGTACAGCGCCTCGTCGGCCGCTTCGATCAGGTCGGGCAGCCGGGCCAGATCGGTTGCCTTCGCGCAGGCGACGCCCACGCTCACCGTCGCCAGCGTCGTCAGCGTGCCCCAGGTGGCCCGGAGGTGACGCATGTCGCTGCGCACACGTTCGGCGAGCACGCCGGCGCCGGCCAAATCCGTCTGCGGCAGCAAGGCAATAAACTCATCACCGCCATAGCGTCCGAGAAGATCGGAGGCTCGCAGCGTCTGCCGGCAGCGGTCTGCCACGGCCTGGATCACGCGATCGCCCGCGGCGTGTCCTTGCGAATCGTTGATGTGCTTGAAGTGATCGATGTCGATCATCAGCATGGCCAGCGAATGGCCAAAACGTTGGGATCGAGCCATTTCGATCTCGGCCAAGGCCAAGAAATGCGCACGGTTGAACGTGTGCGTCATGCCGTCTTCATTGGCCCGAACCCGAAGGGCGCCCTCCGCCCGGCGACGAATCGCGCCGTGGCGTGCCGTGCGTGCGATGGCCGCGGAGTTGAGGTCCTGCTTCGACAAGACCTCCGTGGCCCCCGCGACCAGTCCTTCGTCGCCGATGCGTTCGTCCTCAATGCCGGTCATCAGGATGATCGGGGCTGAGCGTCCGAGCTTCTGCAGTTCGTGAATCACCTCGATCCCGGTGTGAGGACCAAGCCGATAGTCAATGAAGTAAAGGTCGTAGGATTTGGACTCGATCATGCTGCGGGCTTCGTCGTAAGTCCGAGAATGATCGATGCGCCAGTGGCTGTTGTTGATTTGCCGGCAGCAATAGGAGAACAGCAGCGCATCGTCGTCGTTGTCCTCGACCAGCAGCACGTGCGCATTGGCGAGATCCGGGATCACGTCCGTGAAACGCCGGGTCCGAGCAGCGTAGACGGGCCCTTGGCTTCGGACAGGCGTCGATGCAGGTGTGGTCGCCTACCCATCAGCCGGCCCCCGGCGGCGCGCGCTGCGGCAGGCGCACCGTCATGCACAGGCCTTGCCCTTCGGAGCCGACGGCCGATATCTGACCGCCATGTCGCTCGCAAATCCGCTGGCAGATCGTCAGGCCGACACCGACACCGGGGTAGGCTTCGCTGGCATTCAGCCGCTGGAACACATCGAAGATCACCTGTTGGTAACGGGGGTCGATGCCCATGCCCTCATCCTCCACAACCCATTCGATCCAGGCCGGGTCCGACGATGGCTGTTCGGCGATACGGATCACCGGCGGCTCGCCCGGTTTGGCGAACTTGATGGCGTTTTCGATGAGCTGACGTAGCAACTGCCGCATTTGGAGGGCGTCGCCAACCACCGATGGCAGAGGCGACAGGTTCAGCGTGGCCTGACGGCGACGGATGTCGCTTTCGAGAAACAACAGCGCGGCATCGCGCTCATGATTGAGGTCGCAGGGGGCAAAGGGCTGAGCGCGTGAGCTGACCCGCGCAAGCTGCAGAACACCGTCGAGCATGGCGCGCATGCGCACGCCCGCACCAATCATGGCGTGCAGATATTCACGACCTGATTCCGACAGCCGCTCGTGCTCCTCGTCTTCCAGAATTTCCCCGAAGGAGATGACCTGCCGCAGCGGTTCGCCGAGATCGTGCGACACGACTTGAAGAAAATCCTGCAGGGCATCCTGCCCGGTGTCCGATCCGCTGGTTTGTTCGCTCATTCTTCGTCCTGCTCCGTCCCTAGATACCGCTCGGTAAAGTCCCTTACTGATGCCACAAAATCACGAAAATGTGGGGCTTTCACTACGTATTCGTTAACGCCGAGATGTGCTGCTTCCTCGCGGTCCTTCTCGGCATCCGAGGTCGTCACCACGACGATCGGAATATCCCGGATTGCGTCGGTGGACCGCGTCACCGCCGGCACCTCGCGGCCATGAACCTTGGGCAGGTTCCAGTCCAGCACGATCAGGTCGGGCTTGGGCGCACCCGTATACGGAGCTTGCCGCCGCAGAAAGGCCAGCGCCTCGGCACCATTGCGGGCGATGTGTGGACGAATCCGGCTGTTGACGATGCTCAGAGCCTTCAATGTCAGGTGAAGCGCAGCGGGGTCATCTTCCGCGATCAATACATCAGGCATGCGCTTGCTCCGGGGCCAGGACGGTGGCTGTATCCGGCAGCGTGAAGCGGAAGGTTGCGCCCTTACCCGGCTCCGACTCGGCCCAGATGCGCCCTCCGTGCGTCTCGACAATCTTCTTGCAGATCGACAAGCCTATGCCGGTTCCGGGGTATTCATCCGCCGTGTGCAGGCGGCGGAAAATCTCAAACACCTGCACGCACTCGTCGGCGCTGATTCCGATCCCGTTGTCGGCGATGGCAAACTCCCAGAACTCGCCAAACCGGCGGGCCGTGATCGTCACCAGCGGCGGCACACCCGGCCGCTGGAACTTCACCGCGTTGTTGAGCAGGTTCTGAAACAGCTGCGTCAGGCGCAGCGCGTCACCCTTGACGTCCGGCAAGCGGGCAAAATCGATGCGCCCGCCCGAGTCTTCCAGCACGGATCGCAGTTGGAGGCGGCAGGTTTCCATGCATTCATTGGTGTCGACAGTGATGAAACTGCGCTCCATGCGGTTGACCCGCGAGACTTCGAGAATGTCCTTGATCAGGCCCTGCAGGCGCAGCGCACCTTCTTCGATGAAGCCGAAGTACCGGTCGGCATCCTCGCTGATCTTGCCCACGCATTCGTCGTGCAGAAGTTCAGAAAAGCTGATGATGTTGCGCAGTGGCGCCTGCAAATCATGTGAGGCGACGTAGGCAAACTCTTCCAGCTCGCGGTTGCTGGCTTCGAGGTTGCGGGCGTAGTCGGTGAGCTTGATCTGCGCGGTCTTGCGCTCGGTGATGTCACGCACCGCAGCGGTGGCGAATTGCCCGTCCGGCGTTTCCAGCGGTGACAGGCTGATCTCGATCGGGAATTCGGTGCCATCCTTGCGGCGGCCCGAGAGTTCCAGGCCGGCGCCCATCTCACGCACCTTCGGGTCGTCGAAGTAGCCGGAGCGATGCCCCACATGCCGGCTGCGCAGATTCTCCGGCACGAGTATCTCCACCGGCTGGTCGATCAGTTCGCCACGGGTGTACCCAAACAGCCGTTCCGTCTGCTGATTGACGAGGTTGATGCGCCCGTTGCGATCGATGATGACCATGGCGTCCGGCGCGGTTTCGAGCAGATTCTTGAACTGAGCCTGTGCTTTCTTGCGGTCGGTGATGTCACGCACGGCCGCCGTCGCGAAGCGACCTTCCTCGGTCTCCAGCGGCGACAGACTGATCTCGATCGGGAATTCGCTGCCATCGGCGCGCCGGCCCCAGAGCTCCAGCCCGGCGCCCATTTCACGCACCTTGGGATCGACGAAATAGCCTGTCCGGTGGCCCAGATGCCGGTCACGCAGGCGCTCGGGCACGAGAATTTCCACCGGCTGGCGAATCAGCTCGTCCCGGTCGTAGCCGAACAGGCGCTCGGTCTGCCGGTTCACCAGGGTGATGTGGCCGGTCTGATCGATGATGACCATGGCATCCGGCGCGGTTTCGAGCAGATTGCGCATCTGCTCCTGCGATTTCTTGCGATTGGTGATGTCGCGCACCGCCGCCGTCGCGAAGCGGCCTTCTTCGGTGTCCAGCGGCGACAAGCTGATCTCGATCGGGAACTCGGTGCCATCCTGTCGGCTGCCCCAGAGCTCCAGCCCGGCACCCATCTCGCGAATTTTTGGATCGGTGAAATAACCCTTGCGGTGGCCGACGTGCTTGTCGTGCAGACGCGCCGGTACGAGGATCTCCACCGGCTGGTCTATCAGCGCATCACGCGGGAAGCCGAACAGGCGCTCGGTCTGGGCGTTGACCAGTTTGATCGTCCCGCGCTGGTCGATGATGATCATCGCGTCTGGCGCGGTTTCGAGCAGATTGCGCATCTGCTCCTGCGATTTCTTGCGATCGGTGATGTCGCGGATGGCCGCCGTGGCGAGCCTGCCTTCGTCGGTTTCCAGCGGCGACAGGCTGATTTCGATGGGGAACTCGCTGCCGTCCTTGCGGCGACCCGACAATTCCAGTCCGGCCCCCATCTCGCGCACTTTCGGATCAACGAAATAGCCGCGGCGATGGGCCAAATGCTGATCACGCAGGGTCTCGGGCACCAGCACCTCGACCGGACGGCCGACCAGCGCCTCCCGCTTGTAGCCGAACATGCGCTCGGTCTGGGCGTTGACCAGTTCGATCACGCCCTGGCGGTTGATGATGACCATCGCATCGGGCGCTGTTTCGAGCAGGTTCTTGAACTGCGCTTCGGCCGCACGGCGCGCGGTGGCGTCGCGGATCGCAGCCGTCGCAAACACGCCGCGGTCGGTGCGCAGCGGACTCAGGCTGATCTCGACCGGAAACTCGGTGCCATCCTTGCGCACGCCGGATAGTTCCAGACCGGCACCCATTTCACGCATGTTCGGATCGCCGAAGTAACCATCCCGGTGGATGTGATGCTTGCCCCGGTACCGGTCCGGCACCAGCACTTCGACCAGTTCGCCCAGCAGTTCCTTGCGTTCGTAGCCGAACAGGATCTCGGTCTGCCGGTTGATCAGCACAATGCGGCCGTCGCTGTCGATCATGACCGTGGCGTCAGGCGCCGTCTCGACAATCTCCCGATACCAGTCGTTCTCGATGCCGGGAATGGCAGGGGTGATGGTCGTGGTGCTCATGCGGGGCATCCCGGTCGGCCGGGTTTAGCGGCGCTGCAGTCCATGCAGTAAATGGGGGTGTCCCGGTTCATACGGCGGGGCCGGTAACAGTCGGCTTGTCGCCAGGCGGTGTTGCCTCGGGGCGTTCGATGACGTCGGCAATCACCTGGAAAATATTGTCGGCACTGCGAAGAGGCCGCTTGCTCACGTAGGCATCGGCGCCCGCAGAACGCGTTCGCTCCGCCTGCGATGGGTCGTTGGAGCCACTGAGGACGACAATTGGTACGTTGCCGACGATACGCCGCAACGCGCCTACATTGTCCACGCCGCGACCGTCGGGCAGGTGCAGATCAAGCAGCACGCAGTCGTAGCGTTCGAGTCGCAAGGCTTCGCAGGCGGCGTCAAGGCGCCCGGCTTCGGTGATACGAACGGTGACATCCGGCGGGCGTTGTCGCTCGATCAACTTGCCAGTAATCAACAGATCGGCGGCGGAGTCGTCCACGAGCAGAATGCGTAAATCCGGGCCCACGACGTGCCTCCCCCCCCAGTTCGCCACGGCAGGTGACGACGCGCTGGTCTGGGCAGCATCGCACGTTGATGCGCCCTCGTCGCGCAAAAGCGGGCGCCTGACACCAGGAAGAACTCACTGCGTCGTTGTTGCGGTCGCCGCTTAGGGCCTTGAAGAGCACGCTATAGGCTTGCCAACAGCCGTTTGCTGCGTACTAAACAAATCGCTCACATCGATTTCGCATTTTGATTACATCGACTCTGGTCTACTCCGCTTCGCAGCACGTTCCCCCCCCAGGGTGCTGCGAAGTCAGATGTCGAGTCCTGCACTCCCTCTGGCGCTAGCCCAACCCCCAGTGGGCGCCCCCTGAGCGGCCTTCGGGCCGCTTGTTTTTTTGCGTTGGCGTGGGTCACGTCACCTTCACGCAATGTGCCGCCGCTAAGCTCGCTTCTCTGTTCCCCGTCCTGGCCGCACCTTCGGCCCGCATGATCATGAAAACCGTTTTCGGCCTGCTGGCTGTGTTGTGGATCACCGGCTGCGGTGTGAGCGCACCACCGCAAGCTGGCGACGTGGTGACCGACCATCCGGACGACGGCGGGCCAGCACCCGGCGAGCCCCATGATGAGGGCGATCCGGCGCCGTCCGGTGATCTCGACCTGCCCCCGGTCGCCAGTCTGACCGATGGCGTTTGGCTGGCCGGAGATCTACACATCCATTCCGAGCACAGCGCCGACTCGTCGAATAACCCGGTGCGCAAGATCGTTGATCTGGCGTCCACCGTGGGACTGGACTACCTGGGCATCACCGATCACGACAATCATGTCGACGGCGCTGTGGCCGCCAATACCTGGATCGACGCTGACTTTCAGGGCAGTCCGCTGATCATGCTGTACGGCGCCGAGTGGACGACACACCGCGGTCACGGCAATACCTTTTCCGCGACAGCTTACGATCATCAGCGTTTTTACGACCTGCGGGACGATCTGGACACGCGGATCGGGGCGCTGGCCGATGAATTCGGAATTCATTTCTCGGCCAACCATCCCTCCGGGGGCGACAACTTCGGCTTCAGTTTCGACATTGTCGATTCCATCGAAGTCTGGAACTCGGCGATCTGGAGCATGAACACCGGTGCGATGGCGATCTGGGACGACATGCTCAAATCCGGACGTAACCCCACCGGACGCGGCGGCAGCGATTCGCATCACGGCTATCCCGAAGCGGGTGATACGCCGGAGTTCAACACCATCCAGGCGGGCGCGAACAACGTGGGAACCCCCACGACCTGGGTGTTCGCCACCGAGCCCTCCGCGCAGGCTGTGGTGGATGCGCTGACCAACGGACGGGTCGCGATCAGCTCCAATCCGAATGCCCCGCGGGTCGAATTCCACGCCGACCTGGACGGCGATGGCGAGATGGACATGATGATGGGTGACAACGTCGTGCCCAGTGGTGCGCCGGCGAATTTCCGAGTGACGCTCGTCGGCGGTCCGCTGGCGCTGCTGCCCTATACCGTCACGGTGATTAAGGACGGCTTTGAGCTCACGTCGCTGACCATCGGCCCCGGTGCCAGCAGCGCCGAATTTGTCGACACGCCAGCCTTTGGTGTCCGAAGCTACTACCGGGTGGAAGTGACCGGGCAGCAGGCGCTATTCCCCGAAGTGCCGGCAGCGGCGGCGCTGAGCGGCAACATGATCGGCTTGTCGAACCCGATCTACTTCAACTTCGATCCGGCGTATTAAGCAAACACGGATCGATTCACGCCACCAAGCTTCTGATGCGACCCGCCGGCCGGCGCTCGCGCGGCAGTTCAGTGAGCGGTAACAGAGGCCGTCGCCTGTGCAACCGATAGCCCCACCGGTTCGGCGGTACCCAGCCCCGCGTTTGCTTTCGATGATGTTCACATTTTTCTGAGTCGCCGTTGGTTAATCTAGCGACCTCATAACGGCGTCATCTCAGGCCAATTCGCGGTTCTGGTGCCTCGCCCCAGGCCCGGGGCTTGTTAGACTTTTAGCCTTCTCGGGGATGGGAAACATTGCATGAGTGCCGACACTGCCCGCCGGCGGATTCTGGCGGTGTGCTATTCGCAGTCTGGTCAGGCCAGCGCGGTGGAAAACCAGTTTCTGGTGCCGCTGCGGCAGGCGGGCCATACCGTGGATTGCATCGCGTTAAAGCCAGGCTCGCCGCATCCGTTCCCTTGGCCGTTCTGGCGCTTTATCGACAGCTTTCCGGAGATCGTCGCGCAGCAACCGGTCGCGCTGGAGGACTGGTCGGCCGGGTCGAATTACGAGTTGGTGGTCATCACCTACCCGGTGTGGTTTCTGTCGCCGCCGCCGGCTGTCGTCAGCTTCATCCGCTCGCAGGCAGGGCGCCGACTGCTGCATGACACGCCGGTGGTGACCGTCACCGCTTGTCGCAACATGTGGATCGAGGCCCACCGGGACATGCTGGCCTTATTGCAAGAGGCGGGCGCCAGGCCTTGCGATCACCTTGCGCTAACCGATCCCGGTCCGCCGCTGGCCACGTTTGTCACGACACCGCGTTGGGTGCTGACCGGCCGGCGTGATGCGTTTCTCGGCTTGCCGCCAGCGGGTCTGACGCAGTCGATCATCAGCGGGGTGTCCCGCTATGGCGCGATCGTCGAGCAGGCGATTCGCGACCCAGGTTGGTCGGGCGTGGGCTCGATGCTCGCGTGCACCGATGCGATGCGGGTCGATCCCGCCCTCGCCAGCAGCGAGCGTATTGGCAAGCGCAGTTTTCGTGTCTGGGGCCGTTTGTTGCGGGCCTGCGGCGCGCCCGGCACGCCAGTACGCCGCGCGGTGCTGGTGCTGTATGTGGCATTCCTGTTGCTGATGATCATCACGGTGGTGCCGCTGTCACTGGTCATCCGCCGCCTGATTGGCCTGCTCGCGCCTGACCGCGTCCGCGCCATGGCTTCAGATCTTGAGCGTCAACCGGGTGCCACCGCGCCCTGACGGGGAAAACATTGCAAGACGTCTACATCCGCGGCATCTCGACGGTGCTGCCCAATGCTGCGATCACCAACGATGACATGGAGGCCGTACTCGGCCAGATCGGGGAACGGCCGGCGCGCGAGCGCCGCATCGTGCTGGCCCGCAACGGCATCCAATCGCGGTATTACGCCGTGGACCCGGACACCCGCCAGCCCACCGCGTCCAATGCCGCGTTATGCGCCGAAGCGGTGCGAGGTCTGCAGGGCGATGCTTTCACACTGCCCGAACTGGACGTCCTTGCCTGCGGCACATCGTCGCCGGATCAGATCGCGCCGGGTCATGGCGTCATGGTCCATGGCGAGCTGCCGGAGGCCGGCGTTTGCGAGGCGGTGTCGCTGGCGGGCATCTGCTGCGCCGGCATGGCCGCGTTGCGCTATGCGGCGTTGACGGTCGCGGGCGGGCAGGCGCGCCACGCCGTGGCAACCGGGTCCGAAACGGCATCGAGCTTCATGCGTTCGGAGCAGTTTGCGGCCCAGTACGAGGCCCAGGTCGCGGCGTTGGAGCGACGGCCGGAGCTCGCGTTCGATGGCGTATTTCTGCGCTGGATGCTCTCGGATGCGGCGGGTGCCTTGCTGCTGGGCGATGCACCGGCCGGTGACGGCCCGTCGCTGCGCCTCGACTGGATCGAGCTACGGTCGTATGCACATGCACAGGCGGCATGCATGTACGCCGGCGCGAAGAAACTGCCGGACGGTCGCCTGAAGGGGTGGCGTGATTTCGCACCGGACGAGCTCGCCGCGACGGGCGCGCTGAGCTTTCAACAGGATGTGCGTCAGCTCAACGAGCACATCGTCGGTCTGACCGTGGAACAGGCGTTGCCCGAGGTTCTGGCGCGGCACCCGTTGCGGGCCGACGAGGTGCGTTGGTTCCTGCCACATTATTCGTCCGAGTACTTCCGCAAGCGTATTCATGCCGGCCTGAGCCGCATCGGATTCGAGATTCCTGATGAGCGCTGGTTCACCAACCTGCACGAGGTCGGCAATGTCGGCTCTGCCTCGATTTACCTGATGATGGATGCCTTGCTGCGTAGCGGGCGCCTGGACGCAGGCGACAAGGTGCTGTGCTTTGTGCCGGAAAGCGGCCGCTTCTCCGCCGCCTATATGCTGCTCACTGCAATCTGACTGCCACGACCCGTACCACGACTCATGCCATGAAGATCGACGATGTACCGCAAGACAACAGTCCGGGCTATGCCTCCGAAAAACGCGCGGTTTATGCCCGCGACGCCGGCGGTGGTTACGTGCTCGCCGCGTCCACGGGTTGGACCGTGGAAGAAGCCGCAAACTGTCTGGCCGTGGAAGCCTTTGATGACCAGGCACGTGCTGCGCGCCAGCGCCTCGCCAAGGGCCAGGGATCGGTGCTGGAAGTGCTGATGTACGAACGGCGCATGGACCTGCCGACGCTGGCCCAGGCCACCGGCCTATGGCAGTGGCGGGTGAAACGGCATCTCAGCCCGGCGGGTTTTGCCGGGCTTGGCACGGCGCTGAAGGCTCGTTACGCCGAGGCCCTGGGCTGCTCGCTCACTGATCTGGCGGACTCCTGCGCAGCGCAGCCGGGCGAGTCATGAACCCCGCGCCCATCCAGCACCGGCATGCAGGCCATTGCGAAACCGGCGTCAGTTCGATTCTGCTGCAAGCCGCCGGCCTGGCGCTGTCCGAAGCGATGGTGCTGGGCCTGTCCGGCGGACTGACCTTCGCGCATCTGCCGTTTGTACGGATCAACGAGCTGCCCCTCACCAGCTATCGCATGCCGCCCGGTCGAATCTATCGCGGGCTGGCTCGCCGCATCGGCGTGCGCTGGGAGCAGCAGCGCTTTCGCAGCCCGCAGGTCGGCATGGCAGCCCTGGATGCCCAGCTGGAGCAGGGCCGCGCCGTGGGTCTGCAGGCTTCGGTGTACTGGCTGCCTTACTTTCCGGAAGCCATGCGCTTTCACTTCAACGCCCACAACCTGATCGTGTACGGGCGAGATGGCGACGACTATCTGGTCAGCGACCCGGTGTTCGAGCAGCCGCAGCGTTGCCCGGCCGAGGCGCTGCAACGGGCGCGATTCGTGCGCGGAGCACTGGCCCCCAAAGGGCTGATGTACTGGCCGACGGCGGTACCGGCGGTGGTGGATTTGCATCAGGTGTTCCGGCCCGCTGTCCGCAAGACCGCCAACATGATGCTGCGGGCGCCGATCCCCTTCATCGGGGTCAAGGGCATCCGCCTGCTGGCGTCACGCATGCAGCGGGTCGCGACACGGCAGGATGACCGCTATCTGCGTCTCTACCTCGGTCAGATCGTCCGGATGCAGGAGGAGATCGGCACCGGCGGCGGCGGCTTTCGCTTCATGTATGCCGCCTTTCTGCAGGAATGCGCAAAGGACATGGAGCGCTCGGACATCGCAGAGGTTGCCGAACAGATGACCGCTGCCGGCGATGCCTGGCGGCGATTCGCGGTGGCCTGTGCGCGGCAGATCCGCTCACGGCAGCCGGTGGATCTGCGCGACCCCGTGACCGCGCTGGATGCTGTCGCCGCACTCGAGCGCCAGACGTTTCAGGGGCTTTTGGCCGTCACGCGGCCGGCGGCGCGAAGGCAGGCTTTGCCCATCGAGTCGCAGAAGACCGTCTAGGGAGCCTCCGGCTGCGACCGAATCACGCCCCACCGGCCGCTCGCCGAGCGGTCCAGCAGGTATGCCCGGCCGCTGAGCCTCGATAACCAGGCGAGGCCAGCGGCGGCGTCCGCGAGTCCGTTGGCCGCATCGCTGGCTTCGAGATTGTTCGTGTGCACGGGGCAGTCCTGACCGATCCCGGATGCAGCCATCGGCGATAGCGTCAGGGCGGCGTTTCTGGGTGCTGAGGCCAGCCATTGCCGGGCTGCGGCATCGTTGGACAGGCGAGCCAGCTGGGTGATGACGGTGCCGTCCCCCGGCGTCCCACCCGCCCCGCGTCGCAGCAGCAACCAGTGGCTGCTGTCGGCCAACGCAGCTGTTGCTGGCAGGCCCAGCCGCTGGCGATGCGCGGCGAGTGGCCAGGCGCATTCCTCGACGGCGCCGACTAACGCGGTACCGCCCGGCGGCAGGTTGAACCATGCGGTTTCCAGCAGTGAGAACCACGCCAGATCCCGGCTCATGACCACCTGATTGCTGCCCTGCAGGCCGAGTTCCGCCGCGAGGTAGTAACTCACCATGTTGCTGGAGACATTGACGAAGCGGACCGGCGGCAGCGGCTGGCCGGTTGCGGCCTGCACCAGCAACTCGGCGGTATCGGCAACCGGGCCGGTGTTGGAGGTGAGGTAGACGGCGGTGCCGCTGGGCAGAGGGGTCGCGCCGACGCAGCGGCGTGCGCCGAGCAGGGCCAGCCGCACGAAGCGGCTCACGCGGCGCGGGCCGGCGCGGCCGGTCTCGGCCTTCAGCCGGGCGTTGAGGTCCAGCGGAGCATCGTCGGCGAGCAGCTCCAAGGCGCTCGTGGCCAGAACGGTGAGTGGCGTCATCGCTGCACGACCAGGCTGGTGGTATTGCCGCCAAATCCGAAACTGTTGCAGAGGATGGCGCCGGACGCCGGCAGGGCGCGAGATTCCGTGACCGGCGCGATGGCTGGGGCCGCGTCGGGGGAGCGAAACCCCGGCGTGCCCGGCAGCAGATCTTGCCGCCAGGCCATCAACAAGCCGATGAGTTCGATCAGGCCGCAGGCGCCCAGCGTGTGGCCGAAGTACGGTTTCAGCGCGGTGATCGGGCAGCGGCCGTCAATGAGTGTTGCCAGGGCCGCGCCCTCGGCAGCATCGTTGCTTGGCGTGCCCGTACCGTGGGCTTTCACCGCGATGAGTTCATCGCGGCTAATGCCCGCGCTCGCAAGGGCCGCCTGCATGATTCGGCGCAGAAACTCCGGGCTGGAATTGGTCGGGCTGCCGGCCTCGCAGCCGCTGGCGCCGCCTAACAGGCGGGCCCAGTCCTGCGCTGGTTCGGCGGTGCGGGCCAGCACCACGGCACCGGCCGCCTCGCCCAGAATCAGACCATCGCGATCTGCGTCGAACGGCCGCAATGCATCCGGGGTCAGCAGCAGCAGCGATGCGAACCCCGACACGGTGAGCTGGTTCTGCAGTTCCACGCCCAGCACCAGCGCGTGATCGGCCGCGCCGGCGGCCAGCATCGCCTGGGCATGCAGCAACGCATTGGCCGCCGACGAGCAGGCGGTCGAGAACGTGTACTGCGGGCCGGCCAGCGCGAGCGTCGTACAAAGCCTGTCCAGCGTGCGGCCGCAATGAGCGTGCATGAGTGCAGGTTGGTCTGGCCGGGCGGCGAAGGCTTGTTCGTGGTCGGGCATGTCCAGGCAGGTGCTGCCGAGAAACACGGGCATGGCGCCACGTTGCGTTGCCGTGAGTCCGGCATCATCGAGTGCGCGGGCCGCCACGCGTGCCAGCGGGCTGCCGCCTTTATCGCCCGCAGCGGCGAGACGTAGCAGCGGCCAGGTCTGCCCGGTGCTGTCCGTGACGGCCGCGGGCCTGGGCAGATGCTGGTGGCGCAGCGCGTCGCAGTGTGTGGCCGGGTCTGCGCCCAGCGCCGATTCCAGGGCGATGCTGCGGATGAATGCCGGGGCCACGTCAGGCTGGCCGGAGATGGTCCGCCAGCGTGTTGACGTCGCGCATCACGCGCATCAATTCCTTGGGGTCGGTGATCCGAATGCCGTAGGCGACTTGCAGGGCCATCGAGATCTGCAACCCGTCAATCGAGTCCAGGGCCAGCCGCGCGTCGGGACCGAACAAGGCTTCGGTATCGGTGAGTTCGTCGACGCCGAGTTCCTGCTCGGTCTCTTCCAGGATTAGCGTCTTGAGTGCGTGCTTGAATGCGGTGTCGTCGGAGCCTTTCATGCGAAATCTTGTCGTAAGCGCCAGGTGGCGATCAGGAAGGTGACCGTGCCGAGCACCAGCAGTGCCAGGCACTCCGGCAGCGTGTCACTAACCGGCGCGTGGCGCAGGATGATGTCCCAATAGCCGTCCAATGCCCAGGACATGGGCGACAGCAAACCTGCGAGTTGCAGTTCCGGCGGCATGACGATGGTGGGGACCATGACCCCGCCCAGCGCGCCGAGCACCAGATTCACCGCGCCGCCCACCGTGGTGGCCTGGGCCGAGGTGCGCGCGAGCACCGCGATCAACAGGGCCACCCCCATGGCCGCCGCGCCGGTGGCGATGGTAATCGGCAGCAGGGCGAGCCAGCGGCCACCGAGTTGCAGTGCTTCGCCGCCGAGCAGCGGAACAATCCAGACGCCCATGGCCAGCATGAGCAGAGCCTGGATCACTGTGACGGTCAGGTACACCGGCAGCTTGGCGAGCAACACGCTTTGATGGGATGCATTGAGCAGCGCCAGTCGCTGCAGGGTGCCTTCCCGGCGCTCGCCCAGCAGGCTGGTGGACAGCGGAAACACGACGAAGAACATCGCGAACACGATCCACGCCGGCACGCTTTGCTGGGTGGCGTCGGGCAGGGTTTCCGAGCGTAGTTCCGATCCGGGGTAGACCACCTGCACCGGTACGGCCTCGGGGCGCGTGGACTCGCGGATTAGCGCGGCCTCGGCTTCGGGCGCGCCAAACAAATCCTCGGTGATGTACTCGGCCCGCAGCCCGATCAGCACACCTTTGAGTTCGGTGATGAACAGGCTGGAGCCGGCCACCGGGAATGCCGGGTCTAGCCGTACTTGGACGAGCGGTTCGCGGTTGTCCGGCGCCAGACGCTCGGCGAGTCCGGCGGCGACATCCACCCGGCCAAAGTAGGGCGGCGCGAAGCCGGCCTCGTCGGCGGGCGCGTCCACGATACGCAGGTGGTCGCTGCGTTCCAGGCGATGCCGAAGCTCCAGCGCGAAGTATCCGCCGTCGGCGTCGCTCCACAGCACCTGCTGCTGCGATGCCTGATGGGTGCCCATCACGTCCCGCAGCGCCAACGACATCACCAGAATGAAGATGGTCGGCATCAGGAACAGCACCAGCAGCCCCTGCGGATCGCGGATCAGGCCGCGGATCTCCTTGTGCATCAGCGCGCGCAGCAATGCGAATCGAGCGCTCATGCCTGATCCGCCGAGGCCGCGGTCGAGCGCATGTGGAAGTAGGCAGCCTCCAGGCTGGAGGTGCCGTATTCGATGCTGCGCACGGTGACGCCGTCGCGTTCCAGCGTGGCGAGGACCGACAGCGCTGATGCGGTTTCCAGCTGCAGCGACTGCGGGCCGATGACCGCATCCGGCCAACGGCTCTGCCATCGCTCGCGGATGGTCGTACCGGGTTCGTCCGTCAGCTGTACCACCAGCAGGCGGGCCGCGTGATGCAGCGCATCGCGCAGCTTGCCCTCGAAGCGGAGCTTGCCGTGATCGATTAGCGCCACGCGGTCGCAGAGCTGCTCGACTTCGGTCAGGTAATGGCTGGTGTAGATGATCGTCGCGCCGCGCGCGTTTTCGCCGCGCAGCACGTCAATGATCAGCTTGCGGGATTCGGCGTCCACGCCCGCCGTGGGCTCGTCGAGCAGCAGCACCGGAGGATGCCCCAGCAGCGCCAGCGACACGTTGAGTCGCTGGCGCATGCCGCCGGAGAGCTGGTCGGCGCGTTTGTTGGCGTGCTCGCCCAGCTCGGTGCTCGCCACGGCAGAGTCCACGGCCTGGTTGAGTGCGCGTCCGCGAAGTCCGGCGGCGGCGCCGAAGGTGCGCAGGTTCTCCGCCACGGTTAGCAGTGGAAAGAATCCAGGGTCCTGCGGGGCGAGCCCGCACAGTTTGCGCGCGGCGGGTAGGGCGGTGGCCAGGTCGAATCCCGCGACCGTGATCTGCCCGGCGTCGGGTTTCAGCAGGCCCAGAATCAGTCGGATCAGGGTGGATTTGCCAGCCCCGTTGGGGCCGATCAGCCCGAACGCGCAACTACCCGGGATGGCCAGGTCGACACCATCGAGGGCGGGTGTGTCAGAATGCAGGTAAACCTTCTTAACACCTTGAATGGTCAAAGAATTATTCATCAAGGGCGTTGCGATTCTGCCTGCGTTGCTGCTGGGGTGGCTGGGCGTGCTGTTCTCGTCGGTGTCCGCCGCGGACGACGGTATCGCACCAGAGCCGGACCGCGAGGCCCAGTTTCGTCGGGCGGATGTGGATAACAACCGAAGCCTGTCGCGCCAAGAGGTGGAAGATGGTCTTCCGCGAATTATCCATGCCCGCTTCGACGAGATCGACCTGAACGCCGATGATCATCTCACGCCGGATGAACTGCGCGCGCTGCAG
>JAGLCS010000023.1 GCA_023146115.1 Abyssibacter sp.
TATCCGACGTTGCCGATGTATTGCTGAGCGCCGCACTGGTTGCGGCGCAAGACGACGTACGGGAACAGCACGGCCTGTTGCCGACGCCGGACGGCTCGCCCGCCCAGCTTGCCGTGCTCGCGATGGGCAAGCTCGGGGGGCGCGAACTAAACTTCTCCTCGGACGTCGATCTGATCTTTGTTCACGGGCCGGCACAACCTCAGAGTGATGGGCCTCGGCCGCTCGATGCATCGACGTACAGCGCACGAGTCGCGCAACGAATCATTGCCTTGCTCGCGGAGGTAACGGCCGAAGGCATCGTCTACCGCGTGGACACGCGTCTGCGCCCCTTCGGCCGGTCGGGACCGATCACCGTATCCGCGGCCGCGCTGGAGCATTACTACGAAGTGCACGGCCGCGCCTGGGAGCGTTACGCCTTGATGAAGGCGCGTTGGGTTGGCCCCGCCCCGGATTGGGCACGATCGCTGTCGGATCGACTGAAACCCTTCGTGTATCGACGCTATCTCGACTTCGGCGCCTTTGCTTCATTGCGGCGTATCAAGGCAGATATCGCGGCTGACGTGGCGCGGACCACCGGCGATCTCGACATCAAGCGCGGCGCGGGCGGTATCCGAGAAGCCGAGTTCATCGTGCAGGCCCTGCAGCTCGTGCATGGCGGCTCCGAACCGGGATTGCGCAGCCAATCCTGGCGACAGGCGCTTGCTGCCGCGGTGGCGCTAGATCATCTCAATGCCGATGACGGGCAGGTGCTGGAGTCGGCTTATCTTTTTCTGCGCCAGCTGGAAAACCGGCTGCAGATGTGGAGCGATGCGCAATGGCACATGGTGCCCGAGGATGGCGACATTCGCGTCGCGCTCGCACGCAGCTTCGGCTACGACGACTGGTCAGGGCTGGAGGGAGAACTGGCCAGGCATCGTGAGCGGGTCGACGCGATGTTCTCTGACGTTGTAGGCGATCCGGACGACGATGCCCAGCCACGTTCGACACCCTGGCAGCAAGCCGACTCCCCCAGCGCCTTGGGTCAGCTCACCGACGTCGGTATCCGCGACTGCGCGGACATTGCAGCCCGCGTGAAGGACCTGCAGGCCAGCGCCATGTATTCGGATGCCGCGGACGCTCGCCTGCAGCGCATCTGGCCGGCCTGTCTGGAGGCATTGCGTCGCTTCGATCGGCCGGATGAAGTGGCGCGGCGCGTACTGTCGATTCTGGATGCCCTGCTCGGGCGAACCAATTACCTGGCGCTGCTCGACGAGCGGCCTGTCGCGCTGGAACATCTGGTCCGGTTGGCCGCGGCGAGCCCCTGGGTCGTCCGGCAGCTGGTAGCCATGCCCGGTCTGCTGGACGAGCTGCTGGATCCCCGGTTGCTGTCGGAACCGCCGGACAGGCAGCAGCTGGACGAGCTTGTACGGGAAGGCTTCGACAAGGCATCGGATGACGAGGCGAGGCTGGATGCCATTCGCCAGTTCCAGCAAGGCCAGATGCTGCGCGTGGCCGCGGCCGAGATCAGTGGCGCGCTGCCGCTGATGCGCGTTTCGGACCATCTCAGCTGGATCGCGGAAGCCACGCTGGTCCAGGCGCTGGAGGTATCCCGGCAGGACATGGTCGCCAGACACGGCGCGTTACCGGACGACGCCGGGCTGGCCGTGATCGCCTACGGCAAGCTCGGCGGTATCGAACTCAACTACGGATCGGATCTGGACCTCGTGTTTCTTTATCGGGGCAGTGGCGAAAGCGATGGTCACCGACCCCTGGACATTGCCCAATACGCGATCCGGTGGGCGCAGCGGCTGATTCACTGGGTGTCGACCCAGACGGGTGCCGGGCGCGCTTACGAAATTGATACCCGGCTGCGCCCCAGTGGTCGGTCGGGGTTGCTGGTGACTACCATCGATGCTTTTGCTAGGTATCAGGGTGAACAGGCCTGGACCTGGGAACATCAGGCCCTTTGCCGCGCAAGGGCTGTGGCCGGCGATCCTGGGCTTTGCTCAGTGTTCGCCACTGTTCGCGCAGAAACGCTGGCGCGTCAACGCGATCCTGACTCGTTGAAAAACGACGTTGTGGACATGCGCGAGCGTCTGCGTCGGGAATGGTTGCGCACCGATGATCAGGTGTTTGACGTCAAGCAATCGCCGGGTGGGCTGATGGACTTGGAATTTCTGGTTCAGTATCTGGTGCTGCGGCGAGCGCCTGCGTTTCCGGCTGTCGCGACCTGGTCCGACAATGTGCGCCAGTTGCAGGCCATGACCGAGGTTGGTGTGCTGTCGGCAAGTGAAGGGGAAGGGTTGCGTGAGGCGTATCTGGCCATTCGCTCGCAGTTACATGCCACGGTGCTGGCCGGCCAGCCGGGCCAGGTCGCGCCGGTCCTGCTGCAGGATCACGCCGCCTTTGTCCGGCGCTGCTGGAAACAGATTCTGAGTTGACCCTGTGGCGATCCACAGGCAGCGTATCGGGAAGGAGGCGGGGCAATTGATGAACTTAACGTGGAATCCTGCGGGATGCCGGGTGCATCGGCGGGTGGTGTTGTGAACAAGCCTCGGACGTCGTCCGTGGAGTTGCTCTATCAGGGGTCGTCGAGCGAATTCGTTGATGCGCTGACAAGCGAAGTGCTCACCCACGTCGCAGTCCGTCACGAATACCTCCTGCGATTCAGTCGCGGTGACTATCCGTCCATGGCCTTCGCGGTCCGTGACTTTGCGCTGCAGTATTACGTCTACAGTTCCGGCTTCACGAGTTACCTGCAGGCGGTGATCAACGGGCTTCCGTTGCAGCGGCATCGGCAGACCCTGGTCGAGAACCTGAAGGAAGAGCAGGGCGTCTGCGGGTCAGCCGATAACGTCACGCCGCATGCCGTGCTTTTTGACCGGTTTCGGCGCGCTGCCGGAGTCACCGAGACCCTCGAGCGCCGATTTACGCCTTGCACCACGGTGCTCGTCTGGCGGGATCTTTTTCTCCAGAAGTGTCAGTCACCCCGAGCGGGTGTCGGCGTCGGGGCAATCGGTCTGGCGACTGAATTGCTGGTCTCCCAGATCTACGCGCAGATTCTGGAGGGTCTGCGTGGCCACAAAAGCCTGTCATCCGAGCATCATCGGTTCTTTGAACTGCACATCGATTGTGACGATGGACATGCCGACGAGTTGCTTCGGATCACCGAAGAACTTTGTCAGGATTGCAGCACGCGGGAGGCGGTCCGGTTTGGTGCGTTCTCGTCACTGAACCTGCGCACCGCATTCTGGGATGTGATGCTGGCGCGGGCCCTCGTCGGAGAGAGCGCAAACAATGGATACTGAAACGCTCTACGACGCCAACGCGGGAAAATGGGAGCGTCGTGCGCCGTCAAGCCTGTCCGACTTCACAGGGCGGCCTGCGGTCTTCGAGTTATGTGGTGACGTTGTTGGTCTGGATGTGCTGGATCTTGGCGCCGGCGAAGGTTATTGCAGCAGAATCCTGGCATCGCATGGCGCGAAGTCTGTCACCGGGGTGGAACTCTCTGCTGAAATGGTCGCTGCTGCGCGTCGCCAGGACGAGCGGTTGGGGCAGGGCATTACCTATCACCAAGGCGACGCCACCGAACTCGCGCAATTGGCGGCAGGGTCATTTGATCTGGTCGCGGCCGTGTTCTTGTACAACTACCTGACGGTAGAACAGATGACTCGTTCTTTCGCCGAGGTGCGGCGGCTGTTGCGCGCTGGCGGCGCGTTCGTGTTCGCCGTTCCGCATCCAGCGTTGGGGTTCATCCGCCGCGAACACCGGCCCCCGTTCTACTTCGACGTGGAAGGCTGTGGCTACTTCAGCGGTGCCAACCGGCAGTTTCAGGGTGAGATCTCGCGGCGAGACGGGGGCGTGCTGCCCGTGCAGATGATCCACAAGACCTTTGGCGACTACTTTTCCGCGCTCGCCAGCAGCGGATTCACGGCTCTCCCAGAGATTCGAGAGCTGGGCGTGTTGCCGGAACATCTGGCACTGGACCATGACTTCTTCGCCCCGGTCCGTGACCTGCCATTGCACTTGGCCGTTCGCGCAGAGCTGCCAGGCAATGCGCCGCGTTCAAAGCGTCCCGCGCTGTGACTGCTCACTCGGCTGTTCACTTGAAGCCGGCGGATTGCTGTGGTCGCAAACGTGCTGACGCACAAAATCGCCAAGCAGCCCCCGCCGTCTGAGCTCGTCCAGCACAAGATGGCCAATTTCGCCATCAGGGAACGCCAGCGGCAAACGCTCACCGCCCGATACTTTCGCGACCGCGGCCGCAAATTTTCTGTCCCGCGGCTTGTCATCCGCATAGATCAATACGAGCCGGGCGCTGCCTGGCGCTCGCCGATGCCGCAACCGGCGAATCTTTCTCCAGCGCTGCAGGTGCTGCGCCTTCTCGAAGCGACCGGCAATGCTGATACCTCGTTCCGCATCGAGTGCCTGCGCGGCGCGAATGGCCACGTAACCGCCGCCGCTGCAGCCTACCGTTCGGATCGAACGGTAGTTCCCCAGACTGTCTAGCGTTGCGAGCCAGCCGAGCAGCGCATCCAGTGACGGCGCCAGACCCGGAACACCGGATAAGAAACTGTCGCGGGCCAGGTCCGCGATGATCAATACGTCAAAGCGCGTGGCATCGATGGTCTGAAGAAAGATCGGCAGCGGCATCATCATCCGTTGCGCACGGGTGGTGAAGCAGATCAGCAGGGTCTTGTCCGCCTGATTGCCTGGCCCGCAGTAGTGACGCGCACCGGTGTGAGCGCGTTTTCCTGTGAACGGTTCGGGCTCATCCATAGGCAGATCCACGGCGAGTTGCTTGAGCCGATCCAGCCATTGTCGCGTGGTCGGCGGGTACTCGGATTCATGGTCCTCATCGCCATTGCCTGCGTCAGCTACGCACCGGTGCAGGTATCGGAACTCGACAGGCGTCATCCTGTTTTCAAGCGCCACATGCAATTGGTTGACCTGATTGGGTGTGCGGCAGCGCGGCAGCACTCTGCGATAGAGACGAACGATATGGGGCGATTGAGTACTGGCCTCGGCAGTCCGGACTGCGAGGGACGGCTGCGGGTCTGAGGATGACGGGTTCGCGATGTACGCGGCCAGTTCGCCCAAGCTGGCGAAGCCCGGTAGATCCTCGGGCGTGATGGTGACGGAATGCTCCAATTCGAGGGCAATCAGCAGCTCCATCGTGGCGAGGCTGTTCAGGTCCAGGTCTTGCAGCGCAAGATCGAGCTTGCTCTCGATGAACGCCTTGAGCGTTCGATCTGATTGGCCTTCCAGCGCGTTGGCGAAGTGCAACGCATCGACGATGGTTTGCCGGATCGCCGCGTCAGTCATGGGTGCTGGTCTGCTCGTACAGGGCGCGTGCGGTCGTGCGGTCCAGTTTCCCTGACGGGTGTCTGGGCAACTGGTCGACCACGAAAAACTGGCGAGGACACCGGATTCCGACCTGTTGTTGTACCCAGCGACGCAGCTCGCCGGCATCGAAGGCGCTGCCGGGTTCTACCTCGATCAGAGTGACCGGAATGTCCCCGTGAACTGGAGACGGCTTCGGGATAACCGCAGCATCCCGCACCGCAGCGTGATTCCTGATGCAGGATTCGATCTCCTGCGGGTAGATGTTCATGCTGTTAAAGACAAACATGTCATCTTGCCGTCCACAGACGATCAGCCTGCCGCGGTGATCGATAAAGCCGACGTCTCCCGTCGCGAAGCAACCGTCCACCGCTGATGGCTGCAGCTCGCGGGACTCGCTGACGTAGCCCAGAAAAAGACCATCACTGCGCACGGTGATCTCGCCGCGTTCGCCAGCTGGCAGAACTGCGCCAGCCTGATCCCGGATGCTCACGGTCAGGCCAGGCAGGGGCGGTCCAACGCACTCCAGCTCGTCATGGTCGTCCCGCTTGGCGAAAGCAATGGCGCCCGTCTCGGTCGTGCCATAGCCTGTCCACAGATCTGCGGTCAGTTCCTGCTGAATGCGCTGGCGAAGGCTGAGCGGGACATGGGAGCCTCCGATCTTTAATCGAATCCGGCGAAAGTAGGGAGACCCCGGGGTCGACAGTAATTGGCGCGCTTGGAGAGCGGAGAGGTGGAGGACGGTGGCTCCCAACTGTTCGCACTCGCTGACACATTGGCCGGGGTTTCGGCCTCCAAAGAACAGGTTCACCGCGCCCTGTGCCACGCAGTACAGTCGGTGCCGCTTGGCGAAATTGTGCTGGATCGGGGCTAGACAGGCGAAGCGCTGGTCCGCTGTTTCGACGTGTCGTGGCGCTTGCGAAATCAGTGCCTGCTCATTCAGCGCCACGAGTTTCGCGCCGCCACTGGTGCCCGAGGTCGCGAGGTGGAGCCGGCCCGAACACCGCCGCTCGTGGGCGGCCGGGGCCTGGGGAAGTTCGATTACCTGATTAGACTGAAGCCGATGTGTGGCGCCCAAAAAACGCTCGAGCTTGGAGCGCGCAGCGGGCGCGTCGAAGGGTGCCAAAGTGAACTGGTTTGCCTGGATCGCCAGCAGTGCAATGGTCTGGATCAGATGCTCGATTTCGTTCTCGGTCGCGATACCGACCATTGCCGTTGTTTGAATCCCCGCAGACTGCAACCGCTCCTGGACACGCTGGACTTCGGCCAGCAGTTCGGCAAAGCTCATCCGCAGTCCGGGAGACTCAATGGCTGCAGCCTCGGGCCGCACTCGCGCGATGTGCTGGATACGCCTAAGGAACGAGTCCGGAGGCTCCACCTCGCGCCTGCCTAGGTTCATTTGCGCCCCGGTCTTGCAGAACGCATCGAACGCGCCGGGTTGCCGATGGCCTTGCAGCAGATGCGGAATACAGCACCGTCCGGGACCCATGCAGGGTTCATCCGGACCAAACCGCGTCGAGCCCGCCTGACAGACGCTTGGCGCGATTTTGGTTGAGGTGCCGGCACAGTCAAGACGCTCTCCATCGCAGCAAGCAAGCGCCCTTCTGGTGGTCTGGGAGCGGTACATGCTGCAACAACGGGTAGCGTCGGCACCACGCATCGATCATGGATTGTTCGGCGTCGCGATTGGCGTCATCGACGAGTATCCATGCGCCGTTGCTGAGTCGTTCGAATAACTGCTCCGCTGGAGCCCTAGTGGATCCATCAAGCCCCCAAGGGGGGCCGTCGACCACCAGCAAGTCAATATCAGCGATATCGGCTAGCGGGTTCATCGTATACCAGCACCAACCACCGACCGCTTCTAGCGGTGCATGCACGAACCGCACGCGGGATGCCTGTTGATGCTCTCCAGCTTGCTGCTTCGTCAGGGCTTGAAAATGAAGGTCGTGGTCAATCGACACGATCTCGCTGTTCAAGCCGCATCGTTCGAGCGCGTAGGCCGTGACCAATGTGGTGAGTCCGCCCCCCAGCTCGACAACTCTATGTGGACGCTCACGCACAACCAGTGAGTGGAGTGTTGCCAGCAGATCTGCGCTGGCCGCCCACCGGCCCGGTTCTGGCAAGACCAAGCGAGGTTGAAGAACGTTAACAAGCGAAACCCAGGAATAAAGCTGGCGAACCTCGGCCGTCGTGGTCGCTGTCGCCCGGCGAATCTCGCGCTTGATGCTCCGGCTACGGGCGTGGATGAGGGTGCCTAATCCAAGACACAGAAGAATGATCAAGAAACTTAAAGCCATCGCCGCTGCCTATCGGAGGTTGAGGCGGTCCGTACACATCAAGCATGACGCTTGCATGAGTGTGAACCGTATTTTGCACCACGCTCACTGCGGGCGCGCGCTAGCAACAGCGGCGCAAGCCACGAAGGCCGGTCGACTTTAATCGGGAGTTCCTGCGTGCAGCTTTGCAGTGTGAGCACTAATCCCTTTTAATATACAGGATGAATATGGCGACAAGTGTCAAAATGCTCTGGATAACGATTCGCGCTGGCGAATACTGCCGCACACCCACAAAGCGCTCGATTCTAGGATGGCTTCGCAGCAACAACGGTATCCGTCGGTGAAGGTGGCGGTGCTAATCGCCACTCGAGACAGGAGCCGGATGCTGCGGCGGACGCTTGAATCCCTGTGCGCGATGGAGACCGCGGGGCTGAACTGGGTGCTATGGATTGCGGATAACGGCAGTACTGACGAAACGCAGTCAGTTCTCGAGATATTCCGTCAACGCCTGCCTTTGCATTCGGTTGTTGTCGAAAAACCCGGTAAAAACGCAGCGCTCAATGTGCTGCTGGATCACGCGGTGGCTGATCTATACGTCTTCACGGACGACGACGTGCTGGTCGATCCACAGTGGTTGGCCGAGTTTACGCGCGCAGCACAGGAGCACAGGGATTTCAGTGTGTTTGCGGGCCGCATATTGCCCCAGTTCCCTCCGGGATCACCAAGCTGGATCACGGACCACTCCTATCGGTTTGCGGATGCCGCGTTTGCGCGATTCGACTGTGGCGAGAACGACGGGCAGGTAGAGCGTGAGCCATTTGGGCCCAGCTTTGCATTGCGCGCGATGTCCGGGCTGCGTTTTGACGAATCGGTCGGACCGGATGGTCGCGAGAACTACATCTGCGGCGGAGAGACGGAACTGCTTCAGCGTTTGCGGCGCGCCGGCGAGTCAACGTGGTATGTCGCTAAGGCCAAGGTGAGCCATATCGTAAGGTCGGAGCAGCTTCAACCGGAATGGCTGAATAAACGGGCGTTCCGACTCGGGCGGGGGAACGCATATATCTCTCCGGCCAATGGCCACCGCTTGTTCAACGTGCCGTGGAGCGTGCTTCGATCCCTTGCCTGGGCCTGGCTGCGATGGAGGTATGCCTGCTGGCTTGGGTCGACGACCAAGCGCATCTATCGCAGCGAGACGTACTTCCATCGTCTGGGGCAGTTCGTGGAGTACCGTGGACGTGACCGGACACACCACTAACCGCGCGCGATGACGTGGCCTATGCCACGGACACTGCCGTCGTGTGTGCGCCGTTGGGCGTCCCGCCCTGTGTGTGACGTGCCGGTACCCCTAGCGAATGATTCCTTCCACGAGTTGGGACATTTGGGCGGCATAGTGTTCCATGCTGAATCGCTCATCGAACTGCTGTGCACAGCGGGTCGCCATAGCCTGATAGCCTGTGCTGTCGTCCAAAAGCGCTGCAATCGCGTTCGCCAGTGCGTCCGGTGCCGGCCACTTCGGCGCTCGGAGGGCGTCCGTGGACGGGTCATAGACAAACTCCGGTACGCGGGGAATTGAGCCGAGCAGGCCTTCCGTTGCCGCCGTCTCGAGCGTCGGCGCGATGCACACGCCCGTTTCTCCATGACGGACAGCTTCGGGCAAGCCGTCGACATCCGTGACGATCGAAGGAATCCCGAAGGCGGCGGCTTCCAGACAGGAGAGGCCGAAGGCCTCGTACAGCGATGGGTAGATGAATACATCCACGTCAGAGAAGAACTCTGACAGGTCCGAAACGGGGCCCAGTAGCTGTACTTCGTTCGCTAGGCCGAGCCGGCGAATTTGCTGGCCCAGGAAGCCCTCGGCGGGACCCGTTCCCCCGATCTTAAAGCGCACGTCGTACCCAGATTGACGGAGCTTGTGAACAGCCTCGATTGCGAGAAAGACGCCTTTCCGGAGGACTATGCGGCCCAGCCATCCCAGCGTGAGATGGCCCTTCGGTCGATCTGACCTGAAGCGTGAGCGCCGCTTGGTCTCGTCGGGTCGTGCGATTGATAGTGGATTTGTGCAGACGCTGACGGGCGTTTCCGGAGCCCAGCGCAGCTGAATCATGCGTTGGCAGGCTTTTGAACAGGCAACAATGTGACGTGCGTGCTGTAGATAATCAGCCATGGCGGCAGTGTCTCGCTGTTCCCAGATCGAGCCATGCTCGTAGTGAACAAACGGGAGTTCTAACCCGGCCTGAAAGAGCGGCAGATGTTGGCTGGATGATCCCCAGATCAGGGCGAGTGCAGCGTCCGGAAGCTTGGTGAGATTACGAAGGTGATGCGTACGGAGCAGCTGAGGGCTTCGGGGTATCCGGAGCCCGCGCCAATACTTGAGCGCTGAAACCTTGTCATACCGCTCAGTGAGCTGCCTTCGGAAGGACGCAGGAGGGCGCGCGTTGGTGCAGACTAACTCGTGCCGATGTTGAGGAAGCACCCTAGGGAACTGCGAAACGAGGCGCGTAACGCCGCCGCCCTGTTCGACGTTCGCCAGATGTATTAGACGCAAGGTCATCGGGTGGCTGGGTCGAGCCCAAATTCGGTGATCGTCTTTTTCTGCTTCCGCGTCTCCGCACGAATCGCCCGGTTCTTGCGGATGCCTTCCTCGTTCCGGTACCCGCGTGAATGATCCAGATGCAGCATCCCGGTGGAGTAGCGCATCATGATCGGCCTGATGCCGGCGTTCATCAGCCGTTCGCCAAACTCGCGATCCTGTCCGCCATAGCCCATTCGCTCGTCGAAGCCGCCCACCTGAACCGCGAGATCGCGCCAGGTGGAGGAGTTGTTGCCGTTCCAGGACCGGTTCGCCGGCGTGATTCGATTGGCCCACCAGGCCTGACGCGGCGTGGCGGTGACCTTGAGCAGCTTGTTCCACGGCGCGGTGACGTCGTGCGCGCGCAGCCAGGCGGCGGTAAAGGCGCGGCCGGTTGCGACGTCGTCCTGGCTGATCAGGCGGCTGGTCGACATCGGCAACTTGAAGTAGCCGCCGGATAGGAAATGCCCCGGTCGGCGCAGGGTCAGGTGCGTGGCGATGAAATCCGGCTTGGGGATGCAGTCGCCGTCGGTGAACAGCAAATAGTCGGACCGCGCCGCCAGAATCGCCTTGTTCAGGATGCGGCATTTCTGAAAGCCATCGTCCGGATGCCAGACGTAGTTCAACGGCAGCCCCAACGCCTGGCAAACCGCCTCGGCTTTTTGTCGCGTCTCGGGTTCGGACCCATCGTCGGCGATGACGATTTCGAACCGGCGATCGGTTTGGTAGGCAAATCCCCAGAGGCATTTTTCCAACCAATCCGGCTGGTTATAGGTGCTGATGATGACGGAGGATTCGTAGCGTTCAGTCACGTCAAGGCGGCGTGGGGAGATGGCGCGAGTATACTGGAGCCCATGCGAAGTACTCTCTGCGCGCAGGTTTCGATTCGGCGCCCAATGTCCGTTGCTGTTCGCTCCGCAGGCTGCCGCTGGTGACGGACAAGCCGACCGCGCTGGTGTTTCGCAAGCGCTTGCTTGCGTACTCGGAAACCTTCGTCGCCAATCAGGGCTATGCGCTGCGGCGCCATCGTCCAGTATTCGTCGGGTTCCAGCAGGACAGGGCTGGATTGCATCACCTGGCCCGTCGCGATGTCGAGATGCTGACGGACGTGGCGTCGAGTGTGGGCGTGGCTCGTTTGCCGATGCGCCTTGGACTTGGCCCGCCGCGCATCTGGATGCGACGGCTCGCCGCGACCCGGCCGGTCGTTTTGCACACGCATTTCATCAGCGCGGCCAAACCGGGTGGCCAGCTGGCCCGGGCACTGGGTGTGCCGATGGTCGCCACGGCGCATGGCAATGACGTTACCAACCCGCTGACCCCCGCTTTCCGTAAGGAACTCGCAGCCTCGTTTGCATTGTGTGAGCGAGTGATCGCCGTTTCGCAGTTCATCGCGGATCGGCTAGCCGATGCAGGATGCCCGGACGACAAGCTCGTTCAGCACTACATCGGCATTCCCCTGGCCGGACTGGACCCTACGCCGGTGCCGAGCGCGCCAGTGGTTCTCTTTGTCGGTCGGTTCGTGGAAAAAAAGGGGATTGCTTACCTGCTCAAGGCATTTAGGCAGGTGCAGGCCCAGTGTCCGGGCGCCCGGCTTCAGTTGATCGGTGATGGTCCGTTGAGGGCGTCACTGCAAGCGCTGGATCGCGAGCTGGACACTCGTGCCGAGTTTCTCGGCGTCAAGACGCCCGACGAGGTCCAGGCCGCCATGCGTGCGGCGCGGGTGCTGGCAGCGCCCAGTGTGCGAACCGAGCGTGATGCGGAAGGGCTGGGGATGGTGTTTCTGGAAGCGCAGGCACTGGGCCGTCCCGTGGTGGGCTTTCGGTCTGGCGGCATCGGGGAGGCCGTGGGGCATAACCAAACCGGCTTGCTTGCGGCTGAGCGTGATGTCGAGGCATTGGCGCAAAACCTGGCGCAGGTGTTGTTGGATGCGACGCTTGCACAAACCTTGGGTACCGCCGGCGCGAAACGTGTGCGTGCCCGCTTCGACATCACCCGTCAAACGGGCGCGCTGGAGTCGATTTACGAGGCCGCGCGCGGATGAAGAAAAAGCAGGTTGTCTATTCCAATTTGCAGGCGCGGCGATTGCGCCGCTTGGATATCGGAGAACTGCATCAACCCAAGGCGAATGACGCGGATGTGCTGGTGTCGTTCACCAGTATCCCCAGTCGTTTTGCCGATGTCGATCTGGTCGTGCGTAGCGTGCTGTCGCAGTCGGTCGCGCCCGCGCGGCTGGTGCTGTGGCTGAACGAGCGCCACGTCGAGAGCTTGCCCCCGTCACTGACGGCGATGCTGGGGCCCAAGTTCGAGATTCGGTACACGCCGCTCGATTCCTGTCACTGCAAATTGGTGCCCAGCCTGCAAGCGTTCCCCGACCAGACCATCGTGACCTGTGACGATGATTTGATGTACCGGAGGCATTGGCTGCGCACCTTGCTGGATACACACCGCGCCGCGCCGCGGGCGGTGATCGCACACATCGCCAGAATGCCGGCGGTGGACGAGCAGGGGCGGGTCAAACCCTACGAGTCGTGGCCGAAGCAGAAGCAGCGTGGCGTATCCGGACATCAGCTGGTGCAGATGGGCTACGGCGGGGTGCTCTATCCACCCGGCTCGCTGCATGCCGATGTCGGCAACGCGGCGTTGTTCATGGCGCTGACGCCGCGGGCCGATGATCTCTGGTTCAAGTTCATGGCCTGGCTGGCGGGGACTCCCGTGATGACCGCTGGCGAGAAGATCCGGCGCCCACGGGAGATCGTGGGTTCCGGCGCGATTCGCCTGAAATCGATAAATGTGAATCAGGACTTCAACCGCCGGCAGTGGCTGGACCTTTGCGAGCATTACGGTGTGGACGTGATTCGACTGCTGGCTCAGGCATAGCCGCCGCCCGGTTTCAGAAACGGCACCAGCCGGAGCCGAACACTGTGGCCCGGCATGGCCAGCAATCCGCGCAGCGTGGCGGCTGGCGATAGATGTTCATCGTAATAACGAGCGGCCGCTTCTGACATCGCGGCGACGTCCTCCAGCGGCAGAGTGCTGGCTCGTTGGACGACACCCGGCAAGTCGTCGGCGCCGCGGAAGACCAGGCAATTGACCCCATCTTCCAGTGGTGGAAAGAACAGCTCGGGGTACTGCGTGATTGGCACACTGCCAACGGCCAGGGCTTCGATGATGTTGTGTGACATCGGGTAGCGGTAACCGGGGCAGGCGAGGTAGAACCAGCCGTCGGCGACCGTCCAGAGCCAGTCGTCCACCGGCACGCGGCAGTTGCGCGTGTTCATGATGACCAAGCCGTCGAATGATTGGCCGCGTATGGCCTCGAAACTCGCCTGATCCGGCGGATCGACCCAGTGTTTGGGTGGCAGCGCTTGACGCAGAATCTCCAGCACGTCAGTACGCGGAAGCTTGCCGTACACCTCGGTGATCGACGATTTGCTGTACTTGCCCAGCAGTGCATCGCCCCCGAAAAATACACGCCAGGGGCGCTTGCCTTGTCGGAAACGGACGATCTTCTTGTCTTCGCCGCGGGCGTAGACTCCGGGAAACAGCGGGAACGGCATCGGGTAGCTGCCATCGCCAGCGATGTACCCGGGCCGGTAGTCGATCCGGACAATCCGTTGCGCGGCGCTCGCCCAGGCGCTGCTGCCCCGGTCTGTCACCAGGATGAACGGGGCGGGCATCGGCTCACCGGGATCGATGATCGCAAAGGTCTCCGACAGGGTGTGTCGCTTTTCTTTCTTGTCGATATTCGCCAGGAACAGATAGCTGCGCGCCAGCACCGGAAAATAGTGGTTGCGCACGAAGAACATGAACAGGGTGTAGAAGCGCCGCCCCTGCGGGCCGTCGATGCGCGAATCGCGAAAATCGAATAGCACCAACGGCTGGTCTGCCGGAATCAGGCGCGGTTGCGCGGCCAGCCAGCGGCGATAAGCCCGGTACTTGAACGGGCGCAGGTACCAGCGGTAACGCCGCCACAGCCGGTCGGCCTCGTGTTGCAACTTGTTCGGCCAGTTCATGGGGCTATCAGGCATCTTGCCGGTCGGCAGGGCGCGGGCGCGATGGGGGGTGAGTTCGCAGGGTCGGCTGTATAGTATGCGCCCCGATTCAATGCGCGAAGCAACAAGGAGAACTCGCGATGTCGATGGCCGACCGTGATGGTGTGATTTGGCTGGATGGAGAAATGGTGCCGTGGCGTGACGCCAAGGTCCATGTCCTGACCCACACGTTGCACTACGGCCTGGGCGTCTTCGAAGGGGTCCGCGCCTACGAGACGGCGCAAGGCCCGGCGATCTTCCGGTTGCAGGACCACACGGCGCGGTTGCGGAACTCGGCGAAGATTCTCGACATGAAGCTCACCTTCGATGCCGAGACGATCAACGCCGCCTGTCTGGCCGCCGTCAAGGAAAACGGCCTGGATTCGGCGTATCTGCGACCCATGGCGTTTTACGGCTCAGAAGGCATGGGACTGCGCGCCGACAACCTGCAGGTGCATCTGATGGTGGCGGCCTGGACCTGGGGCGCCTACCTCGGCGGCCAGTACGACAAGGGCATTCGCATCCGCACCTCGTCCTACACGCGTCACCACGTGAATTCCGCCATGTGCCGCGCCAAGGCGAACGGGCACTACTTCAATTCCATGCTGGCGCTGTCGGAAGCGCTGCGCGACGGCTACGACGAGGCCTTGCTGCTGGATGTGGACGGCTACGTCGCCGAGGGCAGTGGTGAGAACATCTTCTATGTCAGCGAAGGCAAGCTTTACACGCCGGACCTTCGCAGCGCGCTGGATGGCATCACCCGCAAGACGATCATGACGTTCTGTGATGATCTCGGTATCGACGTCGTCGAGAAACGCGTGACCCGCGATGATCTTTACATCGCCGACGAGGTGTTCTTTACCGGGACCGCGGCGGAGGTCACGCCAATCGGCGAGATCGACGGCCGCGCCATTGGCGACGGCATGCGCGGCCCCATCACCGAGCAGCTGCAAAGCCTTTATTTCCGCACGGTTAAAGGCGAAGAAGCCAAATACGCACACTGGCTGACGACCGTCGACTAAGCTCGGCCGCAATGCCTCCTAAAATCCGCGAACTGGTGCATGAACTGACCCGGATGGGCTTCGTGGATCGAGGAGGCAAGAGCAGTCATCGGAATTTTGTGCATCCGCAGGTTAGCAAACCGCTAACGCTGTCCGGCAAACTCGGCGATGATGCCAAGCGCTACCAAATTCGAGCGGTACATCAAGCGATCGAAGAGGCTAAATCATGACCAGCAGTGCTGACTACGTGAAAATTGTCGAATGGTCCCAAGAAGACGGTTGCTTTGTCGGTAGCGCGCCCGGGTTGTTTTTCGGTGGCTGCCATGGGCCAGAGGAAGAGGCGGTATTTCACGAGCTCTGCGTCCGTGTTGAAGAGATTCTCGAACTTTACCGGGCGGAAAACCGGCCGTTTCCCGCGCCTACGGCCGGTCGGGATTTCGCCAATCGGCTGAACGAAGTCGCTTGATTCCAAGCGCAGCAGAAACTTCGTGAATACAAGCGTACGTCAGGTCGTCTGCACCAAATGGGGCGCGAAATTCCCAGCTGACGAGGTGAATCGGCTTTATCGCATGGTGCGCCATGCGGTATCGGGGCCGCTGCGCTTTGTTTGTTCCACTGACCACGCAGACGGCATTGATCCCGCGGTGGAGGTCGTGCCGCTGGTGGATGTGCCGGTGGTAGGCGATCGCGACAATCGCGGCTGGAAGAAGCTGGGGCTGTTCGCGCCCAGCGAGCAGTTGGCAGGCCTGGCCGGCCCAACGCTCTACCTCGATCTGGACGTGGTGATTGTCGATTCGCTGGACCCGCTGTTCGACATCGGCGGCGCGTTCCGGGTCATCAAGGACTACAAGCCGTTTCGCTACCGGCATGGATTTACGGGCAACACTTCGACATTTCGATTCAATGCCGGGGCACATAGCGACCTGCTCGACGAACTGGCTGCAATGGGCCCGGCCGTGCTCAGCCGCTACCGCAACGAGCAGGAGTTCATCTCGGACTACATGCGGCGGCGTGGCCTGCTGGATTACTGGCCCAAGCCCTGGTGCGCCAGCTTCAAACATGACTGCGTCAAGCCGCTACCGCTCGGGGCGTTTCAAGCGCCAATCAAGCCGCAAGGCGCCAAGCTGATCGTGTTCCACGGCACGCCCAAGCCGGAAGAGGCCCTGATCGGCGGCATCGGCAACAAGTGGTATCGCGTGATCAAGGCGGCGCCCTGG
>JAGLCS010000024.1 GCA_023146115.1 Abyssibacter sp.
CGGGTGCGCTGTTCCAGCGCCTTTAGCGCTTCTTCGATGGCGCGCAGGCGTCGGACCTCGGCCAGGGTGTGTTCTTCCCACTTGGCCGCCGCCTTGAAGGTCGAGCGGTCCTGCTTGGCGCGGCGAAAGGCCTGCAACGCGTCCTCATAGTCCTTGGCGTTGAAGTAGGCCATGCCCATGAGCAGGCGATTGCCTGCGGCATTCTTGAGGCCGCCCATCTGGTCCGCTTTCGCGGCAGCGGCGGCAGCTTGCTTGTATTCACCGGCGTTGAAGTGCACGCCGGCCAGGCGTGCCATGAAGATGCCATCGCCGCTGACCTCGGCCGCCCGCGTGAGCGCAGGCACGGCCTTGTCGCGCTCGTTGGCCTGGGCCCAGGCATTGGCAAGGGTTTCCAGGTTCTTGTTGGTTTCCTCGACACGGCCGGCCTTGATCGCGTCTTCGATAATGGTGCCGGCTTGGTAGGGCACATCCTGCCCCAGCCACATATAGGCCAGGTTCAACACTTCATTTTCGGACTTCAGCGAGCCGTGCTGGTAGACGGCGTCGTAGACCGCGAGCCGGTCGGCATCCCGGCCCAGTTCGCTGTACATGCCGGCGAGCTGTTTCATGTAGCCCACGGCCGGGTCGATGCTGATCAACTCTTCATAGACCTCGGCGGTCTTGGCGTAATCCTTCTTGGCGTAATAAAGCGCCGCCTTGAGGCGCAGCCAGGATTCCTGAATGGGTTTGCCGGCCGCCTTCTCCAGCTCGATGGCCTTGTCGATATTGGTCAGCGAGCGATCGTAGCTGTCCTGCTGGTAATAAGCCTGCGCCAGCATGATGTGGGCGGTGGGCGTCGGCTGGTTCACCTCGCTCAGCCAGGACTCCATGAACCGGATGCACTGGTCGTACTGTTCGGTCTGAAAATAAAGCTGGGCGATGGTGTACTTGGCCTGCTGCTTCAGGCCTTCGGTGGCCTCCGGCTCTCTGAGCACCTTGCGGTACGCTGCAATCGCGTCCGTGTACTTTTCCTGATTGGCGTAGATGAAGGCGTAGAAATTCCACAGCTGCGACTTGGCGTAGCTGCCCAGCTTGTCGTTGCCCTTGAGCTTGTCCAGCGTCGCGATCGCCTCGTCGAACTGGTTGGACTCGGCAAGTTCCTGCGCCCTGGTCAGGGCGTCGAAGGTCCGGGCATCGATGGCACCTGATTGCGCCTGCGCCATGGCGGCCAGACCCGTGGCGAGCACCGCGGCGGCTATCTGAAATTTCAAGCGTGACATGATCATTGCCGGTTACTTCTGCAACTGGAACACGATGCGGGTCTGAACACCGGGCACCTCGATGGCCTCGCCGTCCACGACGCGTGGCTTGTACTTGTAGCGCTTGGCCGAATCGATGGCCGAGCTATCGAAGATCGAACTGCTCGATTCGATGACCACCGGGTCGCGGACCGTACCTGACTTCGTGACCGTGTATTCGAGAATCACGTAGCCCTCCAGCCCTCGGCTCAGCGCCGCACGCGGATAGCGCGGAGCGACCTTGACGATGGGCAGGTACTCGCCATCGCTGGCAGCCAGGCCGGCTCCGATGCTCAGGTCCAGGTCCGTGGCGACCTCGCTAGGCGCGCCCAGCTGGCCCACCGTGGCATTGCCATCGATCTGATCGAAAGCCTGCTCGGGTACCTCCGGCGGGGGCGTGTCATCAAGCTCGGGTTTTTGCGGCTTTTCGACCGAGCGTTGTGAACGGATTTCCTCGTCCGGCATCACGATGTCGGGCAGCTTGATGACCGGACTCTTGTCGAGCTCGCGGTCGGCAAACTCGATCAACGAGACCATCAGCAGAATGAGCCCACCGGTGATCAGCGCGGCCGGAGGAGCAACCAGCAGTGTGCGGATAACGCCCTGCATTGCGACAGACCTCCCGGTCTAGCTGTTTTCGGTGGCCAAGGACACCTTCTCAGGCGGGACCACCTCACGCGCCTGGTCCAGCACCTCGGTGAAGGTCTTGACCGAAGCCAGTTCGTCGGCCTGGATCACGACGCCGCCTTCCGGGTTTTCGGCATGCAGGCGCTCGATATTGGCGCGCACCGAACGGATGTCGATGCGACGCTGGTCGATCCAGATGCTGTTGTCGTCCCGAATGGCGATCAGCACGGACGGGTTGTTCTTCTGCTCCGCGGTATTGGCCTGCGGACGATTCACTTCTACACCGGTTTCCTTGACGAAGGTCGCCGTGACGATGAAGAAGATGAGCATGATGAACACGACATCCAGCATCGGCGTGAGGTCGACATTACCTTCATCTTCGGCTTCGTCCTGAGACGAGAAAGAACGTGCCATCGCATTAACCTCGAAAAATATCGATCAATGGACCGGCTCTAGCTGCGCATCCACGTGCGAGCGCCGCCGGCTGATCAACTGACTCAGATAGATATTGGCAAACAGGCCGGACAAGGCGGCGACCATGCCCGCCATCGTCGGGATCGTCGCCCGGGACACGCCGCCGGCCATCGAACGAGCGTCGCCGCCGCCGGTGATCGACAGCACGGTGAACACCTCGATCATTCCGGTCACGGTGCCGAGCAAGCCGAACATCGGGCAAAGGGCGATCAGAATCTTGATCAGCCGCAGATTCTGCTCGATCTTGACCCGCATCTCGGAGATCAGCTTCATCCGTACGGCATTGCCGTACCACGACGCCTTGTCGGCACGCTGCTGCCAGGTGTCCAGCGCCCCACCCAGATCCTGCTTGAACGAGAACAGGCAGTAGGCAAAACGCTCGAACAGCAGCAACCACATGACAAAGGTGAGCGCCGCGATCAGAACAAGAACCGGTCCGCCAGATCCGAAGAAATTGGCAATCGCCTCCTGCGCATCAAGTAGCAGCAACATGGTCGCTTACCGCCCTGCGCGCTCGGCGACGATTCCGGCGCTCTGCTCCTCCAGCACATGCAGGATGCGCTTTGCGCGCGCGAACAACATGGCATGGAGCAGCATCATCGGAATGGCCACGATCAGACCCAGCACCGTGGTGATCAGCGCGCTGGAAATACCACCGGCCATCGCCTTGGGGTCGCCGGCGCCGTAGATCGTGATCGCCTGGAACACGATGATCATGCCGGTCACGGTACCGAGCAGGCCCATCAGCGGCGCCACCATGGAGATGATCTTGATCATCGGCAGCCCGCGGTGAATCGCCGGACGTTCCTTGATGATGGCCTCGCCCAGTTTCAGCTCCAGGGTTTCGACATCGTCGTTGGCATGCTCCTGGCCCACCTTGATGATACGACCCAGCGGGTTGTTCTCGGATGCCTCGTCGGATTTGCGTTGCTTGGCGACCTGGGCCGACAGCATGGACAACCCAGCGAAGCGCCAAAGCGCCATCAGCAGGCCGAACACGCCCACGCCGGTGATCACGTAGCCGACCAGCTTGCCCTGGTGCCAACGCTCCATCGGCGTCGGCGAATTGATCAGCGCCTTGAGGTAACCACCACCGGCGGCGCCCGTCGGATCGATGCCCACCGGGGTGTAGCCGGATTGCGCCGACTGCAGATTGTTGGCCCCGCCGCCGTATCCCTGCGGCTGACGCGGCAGTACGGACACGCTCTGGGTGCCTTCATCCCAGGACAGGTAATCGCCATCGGAGACCAGGTTGAACAGCCCAATACGCACGATCTCGCGATTCGGATTGGTGCCGACCTTAGTCTGGTACTTGGCGACCGCGGATGACTCGGTCATCTCCCGGTGCAACTCGTACCAAAGCCCCTCAATCTCGTCGACCGTGGGCAGATCGGTATCGTCGTTCATCTTCTTGATGAGCTGGTCGAGGAACGCCTGACGGCCGTCGAACTGGCTGCTGGTGATCGAGTTGCGCAGACGCACCCGAAGGTCACCAGCCGCGCCGGTCAGATGACCGAACAGCTCTTTTAAGGAACCCAGGCGCTGGTCCCGCTGCGCCCGCTTTTCCTCAACCTTCAATTCGTTAGCGTTGAAACGCTTCTCCAGGCCTGCGGACTGCTTCTCCAACGTGGCGATACGCTGCTCGGCTTCACGGATCAGGCGATCCTGCTCCGCCTTGTCCGCCAGGAATGCCTGCTCGCGCTCGCGATTCTCAGCACGCGCCTTCGACCGGCCTTCCTTCACCTCCTGCAGCAGCTCGCGCATCGACAGGTCGTCGTCCTGCGCCGTGGCCTGGGAGAGTGGGCCGGCGGCCATCAAGGCCACCGCGACGACAGAGATCCAACGCTTCATGTTGCACTCAGCCATTATTCCGTCTCCGCTGCGACAGGGGCGGGAATGGGCAGCGTCACCAGATCGATGGACGCCTGCTTCTTGGACATCTTGATGCCTTCGCGAACGCTGTTCCGGTAGGTGCCGGCATCCAGCTTTTGCCAAGTCTTGTCGCTGTGATTCCAGACCACGGTGGTGGTGGCATCACGGGTCTGGGCGACCAGTGCCACGCGGCCGACACGCAAGACATCGACCTCCTTCTCCTCGCCATCGATCTCGACGATGTCCTGGTAGGTGTCGATCTTGCGGCCGTAGTCATTCTCGATCTGGTAAGCCTCGAGGACCTGACGGAATTTTTCCGCCACGTTCAGATCGGGCTTGCCCACGCTGTCCTGCACGAAGGAAATGCGTTCCAGCCGTTCAGTTTCATGAAACGGCAGATCGATCTCCACGAAATCGGTCAGCGCGTCAGTCATTCGGGTGATCAGCGGCAGCATCTGTCGCTCGATCTGGGCGACCTGGTCAATCGAGGAATCGAAGCGCGTGATCAGCGCTTCCTGCGTCTCGATCTGGGTCGACAACTGCTTGTTGTACTGCTCCAGGCCTTCAATCTGCTTGCGCAGCGCCCGGTAGGTGATGAGCTTTTCCTGCTTGGCCTCGACGATGCCGTCGATCTTCTCCTGCGATTTTCGGCCTTCTTCTGCCTTGGCCTTGCCTTCTTTGACGACGCTGTCCAGCGACTGCGCAGACACACCCAGTGCAGTCACGCATCCCAGTGCCACAACGGCCGATCGCCACCAGGCGATCCCGGAGGAATCCTTCATCACTGCTTCCTCAATAGTTAGTCGGTTCAACGCACGCGGCAGGAAGTCACCGCTTACGCAAGTCTCCCGGGTACGTGTTCTGTCACACGCTCGCCCCTCTGAATTTTCCAACACCGGCACTTGGCTGGGTTGTAGAAAATTACAGCGAAGGAGCCTGACACCCGGCGAGTGAAAGTTCTGCAAAAAATAATGGGCGGCGATTGCACCTGGAACAGGATCAGTTGACCCCACACGCAACCGTTTTTACCCATCTTCCAGTGGATCACTTACAACGAAAGAAGTGAGGAGAAGCGGCCGTTCAGCTACGCCGCTTCCCCTCACCCTGATCAGATGACTGACCGGCGTACTTAGAGCGTGCCGTCCAGCGTCCAGCCAGCCCACCAGGCTTCGGTGGCATCCGGGTCAACCGCGCCGATGTAATCGGTCTGGTCGAGGAAGGCCGGAATGGCGGTGCTGTTGCTGTTGCTCGCGTTGAAGGCGGCAAAGTCCGTCGGCGTAATGCCGTTGGCAGCAGCCAGCGTCGCGGCGTACATGGCGTTCAG
This sequence comes from Abyssibacter sp., assembly GCA_023146115.1. Classification (GTDB taxonomy): domain Bacteria; phylum Pseudomonadota; class Gammaproteobacteria; order Nevskiales; family OUC007; genus Abyssibacter. Next base: position 5,575 of record JAGLCS010000024.1, read on the forward strand.
CGCCGGATCCATCGTGCTCACCGGAGCCGTCTGGATGTTGTTCGTCTGGTTGGTCGCATCGGTCTCGAACGTCGCGGCATCACAGATGAACTGGTTGATATCCAGCGCAGGCGGGTTGGCCGTGGCGTTCTGCTGAGCAGCCATGCCTTCCACTTCCACGCACACGTCGGGGGTGCCGGCAGTGGCGTCGACATCGATGATGGTGTGGTGGAAGAAGCCACCCGTGCCTGCCTTCAGGCGGAAACCAGCGTCTTCCGGGTCACCGTCACAGACGAACGTAGCGTTGACGATGGTCGGGATCGACAGCGGTGAGGCCGCGCCCTCGGTATCGGCTTCGATGCAGTAGTCGCCTTCATCAGCGGCCTGCACAGCCAGCAGGTACTGAATGTTGCCAACATAGCCTTCGTCCCAGTCCAGCGACTCGTCGCCGTTGGCCGTCAGCACGACGTACTTGGCGTTCACGGAACCCCCGTAGAACTCGACGCCGTCATCGAAGTTGCCGTGGACCTGGATGTACTCGACCGTGGTGCCAGAACCGACGCCCACGAAGGAGATGCCGTTAATCTCGTTACCGACGGCGAACTCGAAGCCACCTTCGGCGACGATCAGGTAGCGCAGCGTGCCGCTGTCATCATCAGGCGTGAAGCCACCGGCAAAACCGGATTCGCCTTCGGAATCGACGTTGCATGCGGCACCCGCGGTGCAGGTGTTGTGATTGCCATAACCCTGCAGGATCAGGCCGCCCCATTCCTGGTTGCCGTCGAAGCCGTCGTCTTCGGAGGACATGATGATCGGGGCCTCGGCCGTGCCGTTGGCTTCGATCTTGGAGCCGCGGGTGATCACGATGTTGGAGAAGCCAGGGGACGCTACAATCTGCGTACCCGCTTCGATTTCCAGCGTGGCGTTGATGACCGCGGCGCCGTTGGCCAGCGTGCCCTCGGTGGTCGACATTTCCAGATTGCCGTTACCCACTGTCACACGACCGTCAATCCGCCAGATCGTGTCGGCGGTGAGCGTCGTGTCAGCGGTGATCGTGGACGGCAATTGGCAGACATCCACACCGTCTTGCTGCTGGCGAGCCGAAGCAAAATCCGGGCAGCTGGATGTGCCGGTATCGGGATCAACGACCGTACCGCCGCCACCTTCAACAACAATCGAGGTTTCATCGCCTTCGGTGCAACCGTGCAAGCCCACAGCGGCTGCGGCGACGGTGCTCACCAGCAATAGTTTCGAGAACTTCATATCAAACTCCGTCAGTTTCATTGAGTCACTTGAGGCGTCACACGAGGTGACAAACGTGCACTCGGTTTAAAAATTCCAGTCGATTCCAGCTTCAAGCGTCACGCCCTGCTTGTACTCCTGGAATACCTGCCCGCCTTGAGTGAACTCGACAGTTTCGTCCAGAAGATTTCCTGCCTTGGCTCGTAGAACCAAGGAATCCGATAAATAGGCTTTGTACGTCAGATCAAGGTCCAGACGAGGCTCTTCGATCACGTCAGGCAGGTCGGTCAGACCCACGTCCACAATGGTTTCACCGGACTGGTTGAGCAGTGCAGTGAACTCCTGGCGGATGGACCCGCTGTAGTCGTCAAACCCGAAGACGACGTTGGCCGTGTAGTCCGGCTGACCCTGGAGCTTTCTGGACTCTCCACCTGCCAACTCGATCTCCGAATCGATCCAGCTGGCATTTACGGCGACGAAGAGAGAGCGTGAGCCGCTGTCGTTGATGTCGAAGTCGCGACGCCCGTCGAACTCGATCCCGTAAAGGTCCGCTTGTTCGCCGTTCTGGAATGTCCGCGAGTTGCCTGCAGTACCCGATGCCGGTTGCAAGACGCGCTCGATGGGGTCGTCAATGGTCTTCTGGAACAACGCCACGCTGACGCTCTCGCTCTCCGACCAGTACAACTCCCACCGCAGATCCAGGTTGGTGACTTCCGAGACCTTCAGGTTCGGGTTGCCTCGAACGCGGAAGTCGAACTGGTTGTCGTAGAACGTCGCATTCGACGTTTCCTTGAAGTCAGGACGGGAGACCGTGCGGGTCGCTGCAAGACGAAGCTGCTGGCTGTCGGTGATCTCCCAGTTGAACGACAGTGACGGCAACAACACGTCATCGTCGATCAGCGACGGGACCGGCGCACCATCACCCGCAATCGAGAAGGTATCCGTCGCCTGCTCGTAGGATTCGTAGCGCACACCCGCGATGATTTGGTAGACACTCGCGAAGCGCTGCGAGAACGAGGTGTAGACGCTGTTCAGGTCGAGCTCCGCTTCGTAGCTGTCACTCGGCAGCGTGCGATCGGAGAATGTCAGCCCCGTGCTCTGGTCGCCGGTGATGTTGTCCAGCGTAATGACGTCGCTGACCTGACGGTTCGGAGCATTGGTGTCGTATTGCGATTCGTTGCCGATGAAGCCGAAGGCCTGCGAATCGGAATCACGCTCGCGATGAATCAGCTGCAGGCCGAAATCGACGGTGGCAGCGCCCAGCGCATTGTCGAACAGGTACTCGAAGCTGCCCGATGCGTCCAGGTTGTCGTCGGACAGATCGTCATACCGGCGCACCAGTTCCGGCACGATCAGGTCGTAGACGCCGTCATTGCCTTCCAGATCGAAACGAACCTCACGACGATCCGGGGCGTAGCGCCGGGCATTGCTCCCGGTAACCTGCCAGTTGGCGACAAGGCCACCCGAACCGAGCACGTGTTCCCCCGCCACCTGCTGGGAGAGGAACTGACGTTCTTCCCACTCGATGTTGTAGCGGTAGGATTCCGAGCCGGAGTCACCGTCACGACCCTGGGTGACGCGCGTGGTGGCTTCGGTGGAACGAGACACCAGTGTCGTGGACTGGTAACTGCTGTCGCCCACGTTCAGGCCCAGGGACAGCAGGCCGCTGGTATCGATGGTGTTCGAGGCTTCCTCGAAGGCGAAGTCGTCGAAAACCCCGCCATCCGTCGTGTAGGTCCGACGCACACCCTCTGTTTTCTGACCCCAGTCATTGCGGTAATTGCCGGCAACAAAGAAGCCCAGTTCGTTCCCGCCCACGGTGAACAAATTGCCGTAGTTGGCACCCAGGGAAACCTTCGGGGCAGCCGTCGCGCTACCGAGGTCCAGATCATTCATCAACTGCACGGCAGCAATCTGACCAAGCGCTTGACGGGTGCCATCGCTGTAGCTGTCCTGACACTCGTCGCAGGCAAACAGCGAGGCGATCGCTTCCACGCCACCCGGCACGTCGCGAGAACCATCATCGAAACCAAAGGCGTCGTAGTCGCCTTCGATCGGGTCGAAAGCAACCTCATCACCAGTCAAACCCGAGGTGTAGCCCAGACTGACTGAAAACTTGCCGGCCTCTTCATCAGGGAAGGTGCGGGTATTGATCACGAGGTTCCCACCCGTGCTCTCGCCCGGCATGCTGGCAATGAAGGTCTTCTTCACGTCGAGCTGCTTGACGATATTGCTCGGGAAGAGATCCAGCGGCACTTCACGCTTGGTCGGATCCGTCGAGGGCATCGTCGCGCCGTTAAGCGTGGTGGTGATGTAGCGACCACCCAAACCGCGGATGAACACAAAACGGTTGCTTTGCACGGTCACACTGGGCACGCGCACCACCGAAGCGGCAACGTCCGTGTCACCAAACCGCGCGATCTCTTCGATTCCCAGGGTTTCGATCACGTTGACCGAAAAGCGCTCCGACTCACCAAAAGCTGACGGGTTAAAGGTGCCCAGCACGACGACTTCTTCGATATCGGACGCGGCGCCTGCGGTGCCGTACTGGTACCGGCCCTGCAGGGTGATCCCGCTGATCACACGCACCTGCTCCGTCTTGGGCTCACCCAATGTGGGATGCGCGATCTGGAGGCTGTAGACGCCTCGCGGCAGTTCCAAGCTAAAGCTGCCATCGGAGCCGGATTCGGCCGCATCGCCGGTCTTGGCGACCGTGACCGTTGCGCCCGACAAGGCCTGACCATCGTTGCGCAGCCGACCGGTGAGCGTGCCCTTCGGAGCCGCTGCACGATCGCGGGCTGTCTCGGTCGGGAAGTAGCTTTCCACAAACTGCTGTGGATCTTCGCCGCTCTGCAACGACACGCTGACGTCGACCAGCTGGCCGGCAGCTGAGGAGAAGTTGAAGCGATGGACTTCGACACCGCCCAGCAGCACGGCGACGCTGTGCCGGCCGGCGCTCAGATCAAAGCTGGCGGAGCCGCTGGAGTCGAGAATCTCGCTCTGCTCACCATCGACGACAACCTCCAGGCCGGTTGCTGCTGCGCCGTCTTCGAACGCGTACAGCACCAACTCGTCGGCAGCACTGACGATTCCGGCGCCGGTCATCATCGCAACAGCGAGGATTCCTCTCAGACTTCGCAGGCTCATCTCAACCCCTTAACTCGAAAAATGTGTCCCACGGTGCGACTCGCCGTTTGGCGATCCGCGCCGCGCTCTCAATTCAGCGGCCCACCGAATTGCGCTCAGGCGCTCATCGGCACGGTGTATGTCGCGAGGAATCCCTTTCGGCCGCAGCGGCATTGATCAGCACTGCCGATACAACGCGTTGTTGCCATCGCGGTTCCGCCGGTACCGGCCAGGCCGCTAATGGCCCGGCGACGCGGCGACGCGAACACCCCCCGAAGATGCGTGAATACAGGTCACGAACTCTCGTGCACCTAACGTGATGGCGCAGAGAGTAAGAGCGGTATTTGACGGTCTTGTGACAGTCCGTGACGAAGGACCAAAAGCCCGTCGGGGTTTGCTTTTTCACCGGCCCGGCTGACGGCGGCAAACGGTTCTTGCATCTGGGGGCCAACAACGGTCGAATGACACAGCTCACACCGGCACCCGAACACCCCATGAGTTTTGCCGCCACCTACCTGCTCGGCCTGGCCGTCATTTCGCTGATTCTGTTCGCGACCTGGCTGCTTCAGCTACGCACACGCAACGCCGGCCATGTCGACATCACCTGGTCGTTTTCGCTCGGCATCGCCGCCGTGACCTATGCGTTGCTGGCCGACGGCGCCCTGCTCATGCGGCTGCTCGCCGGTGTGCTTGGGCTCGTCTGGTCGGCCCGGCTGGGCGGGTATCTCTATTTGAGGAATGTCGGCACGCCAGAGGACAGCCGCTACACCGCTTTGCGCGAGAAGTGGGGCCAACAGCAGGACCGCAACATGCTGCTGTTCTATTTATTCCAGGGCCTGATGGCCTGGATACTCAGCCTGCCATTCGCCATCGTCGCCTTCCGTCCGGACATCGCCGCGGCGCCGCTGCTGGTTGCCGGCGTGCTAATCTGGGCGGTCGCCGTGCTCGGCGAAGCGCTGGCCGACTATCAACTGATGCGGTTCAAGGCCAATCCGGACAATCGGGGCCAGGTTTGCCGCGATGGACTCTGGTACTACTCCAGGCACCCCAACTACTTTTTTGAATCCCTGCACTGGGTGGCCTACGTCCCGCTCGCGTTCGCCAGCGGCTGGTGGTGGCTGACACTGATCAGCCCGGTGCTCATGGCCTGGCTGCTGCTCAGGGTCTCCGGCGTGCCGGGCGTCGAGACGCCGGAAGGTAAATCCAAACGGGCCGGTTACGACGAATATGTCCGCACCACCAGCCCGTTCATTCCCTGGCCTCCGAAAAAGGCGTAGACCATGCTCTCACCCATCGAACTCTGCGAACGCGGGCTAGTGCCCGATACCCTCGCCCGCGCCGGCATGCGCCGCCTGATCCAGAAGCGCTTGGACGATGAAGCCGCATCCAACCCCGAGCTGCGTGCTGAAACCATTCGCCAGCTGGTCCGCGACTGGTCCGAAGGCGACATCGCCGAACAGACCGACGCCGCCAATGCGCAGCACTACGAGGTGCCGGCGGAGTTTTTCCTGCGCTCCCTGGGCGAGCGGCTGAAGTACAGCTGCTGCTACTACCCCACGGGCACGGAAACGCTGGAGCAGGCCGAGAACGCGATGCTGGCGCTCTACGCCGAGCGCGCCCAGCTGCAGGACGGCATGCGCGTGCTGGATATCGGCTGCGGCTGGGGGTCGCTAACGCTTTGGCTGGCCGAGCACTACCCGGCAATGGAGATCGTGTCGGTCTCGAATTCCAACGGCCAGCGCGAATTCATCGAACAACAGGCGGCCTCGAAGGGTCTGACGAACATTCACGTGATCACCTGCGACATCAACGTGTTTGACCCGGCGGATCACGATGAAGCGGCCGGTTTCGATCGCGCCCTGTCGGTGGAGATGTTCGAGCACATGCGCAATTACAAGGAACTCCTGCACCGGATCAGCACCTGGCTCAAGCCCGAAGGCCTGCTGTTCGTGCACATTTTCGCGCATCCGCATCTGGCCTATCCCTATGAGGACAGGAGTTCGACCGACTGGATGACCCGCTACTTTTTCAGCGGCGGCGTGATGCCCTCGCAGCACCTGCTCATGCACTTTCAGGAGCACATGCAGATCGCCGATCACTGGTGGGTGGGTGGACAACACTACGAAAAGACCTCCAATCACTGGCTGGAGCGCATGGACGCCGAGCGCGCACGGATTCTTCCGCTGTTCGAGCAGGCCTACGGCAATGCCCGCGACGGCAAGCTCTGGTTTCAGCGCTGGCGCATGTTCTACATGGCCGTCGCCGAGTTCTTCGGCTACCGCGACGGGCAGGAATGGGGCGTGGGGCACTACCTGTTTCGGCCACGTGTGGCTGCTGTTGCGGATCAGGTCCACCTGTCCAAAGACGCCGAGGCTGCATGATGCGACTGGTCGCATGCCTGCTCGTTCTGTGCGCGCTCTCGCCGGCACTGGCCGCCGAGGAGCGCGAATTCATCGGCTACGGCTACACACTGGAAGGGGACGAATTCCGGTACATCGAGCACCACCGCCAGATGCTCGACAACGCCGGCACCGTCACCGCCTGGAAGGTGGATTTCTGGGACGCGTCGGGCGAGAAAATCGCCGAAAAGCGGTTCATCCCAGGGGACAACCCCAGCGTGCCCGGCTACGACTTCAAGATGCTGACCACCGGCTACCGAGAAGGCATCGAGAATGTCGACGGCCCGAACATCATCCTCTACCGGCAAAAGCCCGACGAGGACAGCAAGACCACCAAGAAGCTGGAGCCGCGCTCGCAGGCCTGCGCCGATTCCGGGTTCGACCAGTACGTCCGCGAACACTGGGACACGCTGCAGTCCGGCGAACGCCTGAAGTTCCAGTTCATCGCGGCCGGGCGGCTTAGCGCCTACGCCTTCCGCGCCGAAAAAACCGGCGAATCCAGCTTTGAGGGCCGGCCGGCCATGGATCTCAAGGTCGCCCTGGATTCCGTGTTCGGCGTGTTCGTCGACCCGCTGCGCCTGACCTACAGCCTCGACTCGCAACAACTGCTGGAATACCGCGGCATTGGCAACATGCAGAACGCGGACGGCAAGGTCTACCCGGTGCGCGTGAGCTACTACAGCGAGACGCCATCCGAAGCCAAGGCGGCGGTGGCCGCTGCCCGGGGAAACAGGCCCGCAGAGTGAATGTCAGACGGGCACAGGGTTTGCGTGGAAGGCTGAACCCGTGCCCCCAATGCTCGTCTGATGATCCCAGCGTTCACCGTACGACCTTTCGCGCTTGGCCGCGCCGCTTTCACCACGTTGGCGTTCGCCTGCCTGGCGGGCTGCGGTCAATCATCCAGTCCGACGAGTGCACCCGGCACCCCGCCAGCGCCCACGACCTTCGCCCTGCTTGAGGCCACCGTCGCAGACGTGCAGGCGGCGTTTCGCGGCGAACAGGTCGGCGCCGACGGGCAGACGCTGAACTGCGTGGCGCTGGCGGAGCTCTACCTCGCTCGCATAGATGCGCTGGACAACAGCACCGACACCGGCCTGCCCATCAGCAGCATCGTCAGTCTCAACCCGCTGTGGCGAGAGCAAGCCGAGGCCCTGGATGCCACGTTCGATACGTCAGGCCCTGCCGGTCCCCTGCATTGCGTTCCGGTGCTTTTGAAAGACCTCTACGACACCTTCGATTTTCCCACCACTGCCTCGTCGCTGGCGCTGGCCGGTTCGCAGCCGCCGGATGACGCCTTCACCGTGGCCCGTTTGCGCGAAGCCGGCGCCCTGATCCTCGGCAAGGCCGGGATGAGCGAATACGCTTATTGGACACAAAGTTTCAACAGCGTTTCGCAGCGAATCGGCACGCCCTACAACACGGCCATGGATGCCGGTGGCTCCAGCGGGGGTACGGCCGCCGCCATCGCCGCCAACTTCGCGGTGCTGGGCACCGGCTCCGACACCTGCGCGTCCATACGACTGCCACCCTCAAATAACGGGCTTGTGGGCGTGCGGTCCTCGGTGGGGCTGGTGTCGCAGGACGGTCTGGTGCCGCTATCGCACAGCATGGATGTCGGCGGGCCGATCACCCGCAGCGTGCGCGACGCCGCACTGATGCTCGACGCCATGGCCGGGGTAGACACGGCGGACATCCGGACGCAGGACCCGGAACGCATCCAGCCTGCAACCTACACCGCGCACCTGAACGAGCAGGGACTGGCTGGCAGGCGAATCGGCGTGCTGCGCAGCTACGGCGGGACCGACGCATTCGGCAGCAATGCCGATGTCAATGCGATCATGGAACAGGCCATCGCCGACATCGCCGCCGCGGGTGCGGAGATCGTCGACCCCGTGGAACTCCCCGACTTCACCAACATCTCGACATTGCTGATCGTGCAGGAGTTCGCCGATCACATGGACGAATATCTGGCCAGTTTCGACGCCCCCCGCGACAGCACTCAGGACATCTTCACCAGCGGTCTCGTGCATCCGTTCATTGAGGCATTGGTGGGTGCCAGCCTGCTGCTTCGCGATACGGAATCGGAGAACTACCAGACTCAGCTCGCCAACCGCGAGGCCATGCGGGTGTACGTCGAAACCGAACTCGATGCGCGGCAGCTAGATGCCTTGATCTACCCCCCGGTTCAGCAGCCGGCACGACCCACCGGGCTGGTTCAAGGCGACAACTGCGGGTTCAGCAGCACGACGTCGATGCCGTCGATTGTCGTGCCCGCCGGACTGTCCGGCGACGCCTCCCCGCTTCCCGTCGGCATCGAGTTTTTCGGCCGCAAATGGGACGAGGCGACGCTGTTCGAAATGGCCTATGCCTATGAGCAGGCGACGTTGCGTCGCCGCCGGCCGGCGCTACCCGGTGATCCACCCCCTTAGGGCGAGCCCACCGGCCTGCGGCACTGGCACTGGCGCTGGCACGCGGGTTGCTGCGCTTCTGATGTTTCACTTTTCTTTCACGGGAAATGCGTATGCGTCGGAGCACCTACCACTGGCACCGTTGCCTCCCGGCCTTGTTGCTTCTGCTATCGGCTTGTTCCGGCAGCGCGCCCATCGCTGAGGACGGCGATCCGGTCGATCAGCCGCCAGCCCCGCTGGACGCCGTGCTCGATATCGAGGAAGCCTGGTTCTGGGACGGCGAAACCCTGGATGCCCAAGTACCAGATACCGCGCTCTGCGACACCTACGCGCCCTGCCCGGTCTACTACCTGGATGTCGCACCCGGCGGCGCCAGGCTTCGAATCGGGCTGGACACAGCCGAGCGGACCGATGCCTTCGGGATACGGGTGATGGACCCAGCCGGCGCGGTGGCTGGCGAGGACGACAATTTCAACCAGTTCAATTCCGAAGTCCTGATCGACGCACCTGCGGCCGGGCTATGGACCGTGCAGATCCGGCCCGACAACGCCACGCATGCCTCGTTTCGGATGCGGGCGAAGCTGGAATCGGAGCTGTCGGTCAACCCGCCCGCGCCGGCAACGGTGGAAGCGCTGTTACCAAACCTGCGCACCGTGCCGCCCTACGAGTTCGGCTTTGTCGCGCCGGCCAATCCACTCAATGGGGTGTATCCGCCCGATACGGTGAACCCGCCGTTGGAAGTGGCCGGCATCGCCCCCTTCTCCTGCAGCGTGGACGAGGCCGCACCGGTCTCGATTGGAGGCGCTGGAGCGGTCCGCTGCCTGCGATTCACCTCCGGCCCGATCAATCTCGGCAAGGGCCTGTATGACATGCGTTTCGAGTTGCTGGCCGACACGCTGGCGGGAGACGCCGAGATCCATCCGGACGAGCTACTGTCGCGCACCATCATCGGTCCGAAAACCCAGGTGGTTCATTACAGCGACGGCACCGAGGACACACGGCCCGCCGGGACCTATTCGTTCCATCCCATCCACGTGCATTTCCATGACGACTTCATCCTGAAGTTCGAGCTGTACAAGGTCACGGACGAATCGCTGGGCCAGTTGGTGGCCGCCGGACTGGGCACAAAATCCGGCTTCTGTCCGGCCGATCAGCTGTTCGGCAACTGGTACAGCTTCGAGCAGGGCTACGAAACCCCCGGCGGCGACAGCCCGCTGGACAACTGCTTTTCACCCACCGCCGGCACCATTGGTCTGTCCGTGGGCTGGGGCGACGTCTACCGCTGGCAGCGACCCGGCATGTACGTGGAGTTCGATGGCAACGGCAACGGCCGCTACGTCGTACGTTCCCTGGTCGATGAACTCGACAACGTGCTCGAATCCGATGACACCGATAACGTCTCCTATGCCTACATCGAGGTCCAGGGCGAGACGGTGGAAATTCTGGAACGTGGCTGGGGCACCGACCCGTGGGATGACGGCAAGGTCGTCTTCGCGCATCCAGGCCCCACGCACCGCGACCCGCTGCCGGACGAACACGTCACATTCGCAACCGTCACCGGTCAGCGTCACGTGATTCCGATGAACTGACCGTTGCGGGGTGGTGACCGGTCAGTACGAACGGCCTTTGTGTGCCGCATTTCCCATATAATTTGTGTAAATACGGACCTTAAGAAAAAGTAGAGATGACGCGATGACCCAGCACAGCACGGTGACGAACGAATCCGCGAAAGACCGCCGGCTGTCGGTGGGTCAATCATTTGAGGCCGTCGCAGAGCAGACCGTTCTGCACGTGTTTCGCGATCTGAACGTATCCGCCACCGGCCGGCTGCTAGCCAGAACGGTCGTCGACGAAACCAATACCCGCATTGTTGTCCGCGAAGACGACCTGGCCGCTGCCATTGAGACCCTGGTGGAGGGTGGCGAGCTGACGGTTGAGCACGATGCTGAAGAAGACGATTGGCTGCTGACCCTCACCGAGCAGGGCTATGCTCGCTCGCGCAGCCTGCCGAGGCCCGGTGTCAGCATCACGAAGTTCTGGCCAAGCATGAAGCAACAGATCCGGGTGGCCTCTGCCAAGCGCACCGCGGCCCGACGCCATCCGGGCTGAATGCCTCGCATCATTCGATAGTGGCAGCGACGACGTCGGATCGATAGAAGTCCTCTAACTGCCGCCGAATCTGCTGCTCCAGCAGGCCTTTCTTCTTCAGGCCGGCGACGATCTTCGGCAGGAACCGCATGGCATCCGCGACCATCATGTCGCGACTGACGCCGATATCATCGAGTAGCTCGGTGAGCGATGTCTTGCGATAGGTGTCGAAAAACACCTCGATCCCGGCCTCGATCAATTCTTTGTAGATCGGCATCTTGCGGAGCTGCTGCCAGTATTCGTAGCCGATGACGAAGAGTTCCTCGATGTCGAGCTGGCCGGCAAAGTCGCGCACGCTTGCCAGCGTGGCATTCTTGTTGGTATCCCAGAAATCCAGCACGACCTGACGGAACTCCTCCGATTCGAAGGCTTCCTGCAGATAGCGCTCGCTGGCGTTGAGGCTGGTCTGCGTGTTCTTGTTCACGTAGGTCTTGATGCCGTCCTCGAGCGACGTGCCCAGCTCGGGCCGCGCCCGGTCCACGAAAGCCTTGCCAAATTTCATGGCTGACTTGGCACCGGGCAGCTTGCCCGCGAACTTGGTGCTGGTGGCGACATAGTCGCGGACGCCGGAGTACAGCAATTCGGTGATCAGATCGGCGAATATCGGATTCGAGACGGACTCGTGTACCACCGCCTCTCGCAGCTCCTTGAGTTCCAGCACCTTGTCCAGCAATTCCTCGAACTGACGGTCCGGCAGTAATTGCTCCAGGCGCGTCTTCTCTTGAATCGGGTGCTCGTACAGGGCCAAGGCGACGTCGCCAACCAGGGCAGGAATCGCACCACCAACGGTCATGTCGGAGGCGTACCCGATCGCCGTCTGTTTCACCGAGGTGACGGTGACCACATCCTCCAGCTTCAGCTTTGCCGCATCGGCCAGCACCCAGTCGAGACGGCGCTCGACCTCGATCTGGAGGGCATCGCCTTCCAGGCGCGCGATGATCCAGGCCACATGCGCGTCGAGCAACGCCTCAGCCTTGGAGCCCGAAAAGCGATCGTTCATTGTCATCTGGAATGTCTCTGAATCCGCACCGGCAGCAAGCCTAGCAGGGATAATTAGGCAGCGACGGGCAGTGCGTTGGCCACACGATTCGGCAATGACAACCGGCCAATGCGCTTGAGTACGGTGCCGAACTGCTTGCGCAATGGCCCCTTGTTATAGGGCAGGCCATAACGTTCGCAGATTGCCTGAACCTCTTGTGAGATCTCGGCATAGCGATGGGCGGGCAGCGTGGGGAACAGGTGGTGCTCGATCTGATGGCTCAGGTTGCCGCTCATGACGTGAAACAACTTCCCACCGGTGAGGTTTGCCGAACCCAACAGCTGGCGGTAGTACCAGTGCCCGTTGCCCTCCTGCTCCAGCACGTCCTTGGAGAACTGGTGCGTGCCATCGGGAAAATGCCCACAGAAGATGATCATGTAGGTCCAAAGATTGCGGGCCAGATTCGCGGTCAGATTGCCGCCGAACACCAATGGCGCCATCGGACCGGCCAGCAACGGAAACAGGATGTAGTCCTTGAGCGTCTGGCGGCTGGTCTTGCGCCAGATCCCCTTGGCGATTTGCTTAACCTCGCCGAGATCGCGCTTGCCCTTACGCAGGCGTTCCACCTCCAGATCATGCAGGGCCACGCCGTACTGAAAGAACACCGCCAGCAGGAACGCCCACAACGGATTAAGCAGGTAGTACGGATGCCAGGCCTTGTCTTCGGACATCCGCAGCACGCCATAACCGATATCGCGGTCCACGCCCTGCACATTGGTGTAGGTGTGGTGCATGTAGTTGTGCGAATGCCGCCACTGATCGGCCGGGCAGGCGGTGTCCCATTCGAACTGGCCACCGGAGAGCTCCGGATCGTTCATCCAGTCGTACTGCCCGTGCATGACGTTATGGCCGATCTCCATGTTGTCGAGAATCTTGGAGATGGACAGCGCGACGGTACCCGCCACCCAGGCGGGCGGGAAGAAACTCAGGAACAGCAGCCCGCGGCCACCAACCTCCAGCCGGCGCTGCGTCTTGACCATCTTGCGGATGTAAGTCGCGTCGCGCTCGCCCAGGTCGGCCAGTACGCGGTCGCGGATCGCGTCGAGCTCCCGGCCGAAGGCCTCAAGCTGTTCAGGCGAGAGCGTCGGTGCGTGTGATGCAGTGGATTCAGCCATGTCGTGCCTCCTTGAGACGCAAACGTGGGGGTTTAATCAGGACCTATCGGTTCAGAGTTCCAGCGTGACGGAACCGACCGGTTGGGAGATGCAGATGCGGATCTGTTCATCCGATTCGGATGACAGTTCGCCAGTTTGAAGATTGCGCACCACACCGGCCGTCTTGCGGCAGGTGCAGGTGCTGCAGATGCCCATGCGGCACCCATGCTGTGGGCGGAGTCCGGCGGCTTCGGCCTGCTCCAGCAACGTGGCGCCAGAGTTGGTCACGAAACGCTCGCTGCGAGCGAACTGCACATCACCGCTGGCCGCGACATCGACCGGCTTGACCGCCAGACCGAACCGCTCCTGATGCAGCTGCTCGGACCAACCGTTCTGCTCGAAGACCGACCCCACCGCTTCCATCAGGCCCGTCGGACCACAAAGCCACGTTTGCGCGGCAGCCAAATCGGGTACCAGGGCAGCCAGTTGCGCGGCCGAGCAATGGCCGTTCCCAGCGCCTTGGTCGCGCGCATCGGCCGCCGTGTAGACGATCAGCACATCGATGTTCGCGTGGGCGGTGGCGATCGCCAGCAGTTCCTCTCCAGCAATCACGTCACTCGGCCGGCGGGCGTAATGCACAAAGCTGATGCGACCGGCATGCGCCTCGTCGACCAGCGTCCGCAGCATCGCCAACACCGGAGTGATGCCACTGCCGCCGCTGATCAGCACGATCCGCTCGGGGCGATGATCGGGCAGATGAAACGCGCCCTGCGGCGGTGACACCGCCAGCATCATGCCCTGATGCGCGTGATCGTATAGGTAGCGCGAAACCTCACCGTCCGCGTTCGCCTTGATCGTCAGTTCGATCAGGCCGTCGTCCACATGCACTGACTGCGCAGGAGAGAAACAGCGAACGCGCCGCACACCATCTACGTCAACCACCAACTCGATGAACTGCCCCGGTTTGAAGCCCCGCCAACGCGACAACGGACGGATGGCCAGGGTCACGCTGTCGGCCGTGGGCCGCTGCACGGCCACGACCGTCGCAGGCACGTGGCCGCTAGAGGTACGCCGGCGCAACCGCGGGTTCAGCACCTCGGCGTAAGAAGCAACCGGATGCGGATAGCTGAGCGCCGACAAAACGCGCCGACTCAGGGCAGTCGTCAGGCCGGTCGAGCGGCGGGTTTCACGATGCGGCATGGCGTGCCTCCAACGAATTCATAAGTGAACAGTCGTATACATCGTGAAGGCACCACCTATCCATGTCAACAACTGTTCACACTATTTGACTGTTATATATATAAATCATGGCGTTATGTGTTTTTCAATAAATCACCATTGGCGACATGAACCACGCCATTGCGTTTCAAGTACACTATTCTTCATGAGCACACGCACAAGCAAGCCGCGCCGCCTCTCCCGGCGTGGCGATACACGGCAAATCCTCGTCGACACCGCCCTGACGATGTTGGACGGCGACAAGAGCTTCGACGGGCTGTCGCTGCGTGAGCTGACCCGGGAGGTCGGCATCGTGCCGACCGGCTTCTACCGGCACTTTCCTGACATGGACGCCTTGGGGCTGGCGCTGGTGGATGAGGCGTTCCGTTCCCTGCGCAAGATTCTCGAAGATGTGCGCCAGGACACGCGCAGCGCCGACCGCCTGGTGGCCAGCGTCGTGAAATCCCTGGTGCGGCATATTCGCGCCCATCGCGCCGGATTCGCGTTTATCGCCAGCGAACGCTTTGGCGGCAGCGCGGTGGTCCGTAACGCGATCCGCCGCGAGCTTCGCCTGGTCCAGACCGAGCTGGCAGTCGATCTCGCGCGGCTGCCTTACCTCAAGGAGTGGAACACCACCGACCTGCACATGATCGCGTCGCTAATCCTCAACGCCATGGTGGCCAGTGCCATCGACATCCTCGACGTGAGCGCGCGTGACCGGGAGGGCGAAACCGCGCTGATGAAACGGGCCG
The DNA here is from genome assembly GCA_023146115.1 of Abyssibacter sp. Lineage (GTDB taxonomy): Bacteria > Pseudomonadota > Gammaproteobacteria > Nevskiales > OUC007 > Abyssibacter. The sequence continues at coordinate 20,980 of JAGLCS010000024.1, forward strand.
AGCAGCACCTGCGACTGATCCTGCTCGGCGTGCCGCACTGGCAAAGCGAACGTTGAGATGACACCAAAGGAAGCCTTGTCATGAAAACCGGCCAGACATTGCGCGGCGCCGCGCGGCTTGCATTCGATGCCGTCGATGGCGTCACCGATATCGTCGAAGACATGTACCGCAACATCGCTGCGGTTTCCCCGCCGATCGGCGAGGCCCCGACCGGCAACGCACGTGGCATCGCCGGCTTCGTGCACGCGACCATTCGCAGCATCAACGGGATGACGCGCGAATCGGTGGATAGCGTGCTCGCCCGGCTGGCGGATTCGCTGGACGACGTCGCACCGCCCGGCCCCGGCCGTGAGGCGGTCGTCTCCGCGCTGAACGGCGTGGTCGGCGATTATCTCGTCGACAGCGCCAATCCGCTGGCCTTAGCCATGCAATGGCGCCGGCATGGGCTGCCGCTAAAGATGGAGCGCGACGAGCTCAAATTGCTCGTGCCCAAGGCGTCGCGCCATCTGGTGATTACCGTTCATGGCCTGTGCATGAACGATCGCCAGTGGACGCGCAACGGCCACAACCACGGCAGCTACCAGGCCGCGCGGCTAGGGGCCACCGAACTGGACCTGCTGTACAACACGGGCCGGCACACCTCGCTCAACGGTCGTGACCTGTCGGCCCAACTCGACGCACTGGTGCAGGCTTGGCCGGTCCGCGTGCGCTCCATCCGGATTCTTGCGCACAGCATGGGTGGGCTGGTGACCCGCAGTGCGCTGGCGCAGGCCGAGGCGCTGGGACATGGCTGGCCGGAGCGGATCCGCAGCATCGCATTTCTCGGCACCCCGCATCTCGGCGCACCACTGGAACGCGGCGGCAACTGGATCGATACGCTCGGCAGGCTCAGCCCCTACACCGCGCCGATCGCCCGCCTCGGCTGGTTACGCAGTTCCGGCATCACCGATCTGCGCCACGGAAGTACGCTCGACGAAGACTGGCAGGGCCGCAATCGGTTCGAGCGCAGTGACCATCGGCCATCGCTCACGCCGCTCCCGAGCCACATCATGGCGATCGCCGCCGCCGGCACGCTCGGCGCCCAGCGTACGCATCTGCTCGGCGACGGCCTGGTCCCCGTTCGCAGTGCCCTGGGCCAGACCGATGACGGACGCCCCGCCATGCGGTGGGCCGAATCCGGCACCCGCACCTTTGCCCGGATGAGCCATTGGGATTTGCTCGACGATCCTCGCATCACGAGTTTTCTCGACACGCACTGGGACTGACGCGCCCCTCGGCCGAAGCCCGGCGGTTTCGGCCAATTTTTCCCAAATTCCTGCGATTGCCCGCCTGTGGTTCGCTGGCATAGATTCGGCCCTTTCCATAATGAACCGCTTGGTACATTATCGGCAGACAAGTCACCGAATCGCATGCAGACAAGACGCGTTCGCCATAGAAGCGGGCCGCTTGCGAGCAATCCGGCGACATAGAAAACAACAGGCATTGGAGGAGACACGATGCAGACCAGGGTGATCAACGCCCCAGCGACCTTGGGGACCGCCGACGAATCCCGCCATATGCGGCTTTTGCCATCGCCCAGCGCACTTGGTCTCGGGAGAATTTCCCGAATCAGCGCCGAGACCGTTCACACCCGCTTCACCCCAACGTAGTTACAACGGCACCATCAACGTACTTTCGGGTACACAAGCCAGCCGTCGGGCAGCGTATTCGCCAGGCCAAGGCCACTAAAAAAACGGACCGAACCCTCTCGTTAGAGGACGACGATTCGATCCACTCCAGTTTGTGCGAACTGACCTTTACGACCCAGAAGGGAGACATTCAATGACGATGCATTCACGCAGTCTGCTGCGGCTGGCCGCCTTGGGCGCGGCCACCGTTCCGTTCCACGTATCCGCAGCAACGCTGGATATCGGTGGCATGGAAGCCAATATCGACACGACACTGTCCGCCGGCGTGTCGTTTCGGATGCAAGACCCCGACGAATCTCTGATCGGCATCACCAACGGCGGGACGGCTCGCTCGGTCAATGGTGACGACGGCAACTACGGCTATGAGAAGGGCGATGTGGTCTCCGCCGCCGCGAAGGTCACGGTGGACCTGGATCTCGCGTTCAATCGCAACTGGGGCATCTTCACCCGCGCCAGCGCGTTCTATAACCCCGACGCCTCCGATGCGGGTGACCTGGACGAGCGGCTTGCCGCCAACGTCTCGCGCCAGCGCGGTGACGCCGAACTGGGCGAGCGCGGACATGAACGCCTAGACAACAGCGTAGACCTGCTCGACGCGTTCCTCTATGGCAGTTTCTCGCTGGGCGGCCAGTACGTCAGCATGAACCTTGGCAACCAGGTGGTCAGCTGGGGTGAGAGCACCTTTATTCGCAACGGCCTCAACATCCTGAACCCGATTGATGTGTCGAAACTGCGTTTGCCCGGCTCCGAAATCAAGGAGGCCCTGACACCCATTCCGATGCTGTTCGTGCAGACCTCGCTAACCGACAACCTGAGCATGGAAGCGGTCTGGCAGTTCGACTGGGAGCAGGTGGAGATCGACCCTCGCGGCAGCTTTTTCTCGACCAGCGACATCGCGTCAGATGACGGCGACAACGTGGTAGTCAGCTTCGGGCGTCGTAACGACGACAACACCCGGCCGATCGGCGATCCCCGGACCGACCCGATGACCGGAGGCGATCCGGAAAACGGCGACGCGCAAGTCTGGGTGCCCCGAGGTTCCAACAAGGCTCCGGATGACGAAACCTCACAAGCCGGCGTGGCTTTCCGCTACTTCGCGGAGTCCCTGAACTCCACCGAGTTTGGTTTCTACTACGTCAATTATCACTCTCGTACACCGATCATATCGGCCGTTCGCGGGGAGTCCACCAACGCCTTCAGCATGCCGGGCGGCCCCGCTGCCGCTCCGCGCTGCACGTCATCCACCGCGGCGGGATGTCGGGCGAGTTATTTTATCGAGTATCCGGACGACATCTCGCTCTGGGGGGTCAGCCTGAACACCAACGGCCCGTTCGGCACGGCCATTCAGGGTGAACTCTCCTACCGCCCGAACAATCCGGTCCAGATCAGCGGCGCCGAAATCATCATGGCGTCGCTGGGCGTGCCCGGCACGACGCTCGGCGCCTTTGCCGCGGGCGAGACCATTCAGGGCTACGAGGAAATCGATACGGCGCAGGTTCAGGCCACCGTCACCAAGGCGTTTGGCCCGAGCTTCGGCGCGGGGCAATGGGTGATGCTGGGCGAAATCGGCTACACCCATCAGGATCTGTCAGACACCATCTTCAACGGCCCTGGCGCCGCACTGCCAAGCTGCAGAACCGCCGAATCGCTCGGCGCTGCGACACAGGCTCAGGTGCTAGCCGCCGTGTCGAACGGATCCTGCCAGGAAGCGATTGGCGGAGGGTTCGCCACCAAATCATCCTGGGGCTACCGCCTGGTGACGCGTCTCGATTACTCCAACGTCTTCGCCTCGGTGAATATTTCGCCACGGCTGGTGTTCTTCCATGACGTCAACGGCGTTAGCTCAACCTTCACCGAAGACAACAAGATCATCAGCGCAGGCGTCCAGTTCAGCTACCTGCAGCGCTGGCAGGCGGATATCGCCTACACGGTGTTCACCGGTGGCGAGGTCTACTCGGGCACCGACCCGGTTCCGCCCAGCACGCCTGGCGTCCCTGGCAATTCAACCCAATCGGCCAGCTTCGCCACACGCGCCAATGACTCGGCCGACCGCGACTTCCTCGGCGTGTCGATCAGCTACGCGTTCTGATCCGCGACCAACGCCACGCCAACCCACTTTTGGAGAGCACAATGCATTCACGACCGAATCGTCTGCTGGTTTCCGCCATCGCGGCCACCGCAGCCATGGCGACCGCGATGCCCATGCTGGCCGCGGCCGCCGTTTCCGAATCGGAGGCTGCCCGCCTCGGACAGGACCTGACCCCCATGGGCGCCGAAAAATCCGGCGATCCCGCCCTGGGAATACCCGCCTGGACCGGCGGTTTGACCGACGTGCACCCGGACTTCAAGCCGACCGGCCACTATCCCAACCCCTACTCCGACGATGAGCTGCAGTTCGAGATCACCGGGGACAATGCCGACCAGTACGCCAAGCACCTCACGCCAGGCCAGATCAAGCTGCTCAAGCAGTACCCAACCTGGAAGATGAAGGTTTACCCCAGCCGCCGCTCCGCATCATTCCCACAAGGCATTTACGACGCCACGCGGGAGAACGCGACGCAGGTGACCCTGGTCGAGGGCGGCAACGGCTTCACCGGCTCCACGGCCGGCATCGCCTTCCCCATCCCGCAGAACGGCACCGAGGTGATCTGGAATCACCTGACGGCCTACAAGGGCAACACCTGGGCAACGAGCTGGGCACAGGCGCCGGTCACCTCCAATGGTGACTACAACCTGGTCGAGTTCGACTACGAGTACGACTTTATCCACGGCAACCAGCTCAAGGACCCCAGCGAGCGCAAGGACAACCTGCTGCTGTACTTCCTGCAGGCGATCACTGCACCGCCGCGTCTGGCTGGCTCCATCCTGCTGGTGCACGAATACGCCGATCAGGTGAGCCAACCCCGCAAGGCCTGGATTTACAACCCCGGCTCACGCCGGGTGCGTCTGGCGCCTAACGTGGCGTATGACAATCCGGGTACGGCGTCCGACAGCCTGCGAACCAATGACGATTTCGGCATGTTCAACGGCGCAACCGACCGCTACGACTGGGAGATTATCGGCAAGAAGGCGATTTACATCCCCTACAACACCTTTGATCTCAATAGCGACAAGATCAGCACCAAGGATGTCCTGATGCCGGGCCACATCAACCCGGAGCACGCACGCTATGAGTTGCACCGCGTGTGGCACGTCCGAGCGACACTCAGGGACGGCACCAGCCATATCTACAAGCGCCGTGACTTCTACCTTGATGAGGACAGCTGGGTCGTGCACGTGGTCGACAAGTACGACAACCGTGATCAGCTTTGGCGCGTGTCAGAAATGCACTCGCTGAATTTCTACGACCTGCCGATGCTGTCGGCCGGCGTGGAAGTGCACCACGACCTCAACGCCAAGCGTTACATCGCCATGCGGCTGACCAACGACAACGACGTGGTCTATCAGCCGATCAAGGCCAACGACAACGACTTCCGTCCGGCCGCCCTGCGGTCTCGCGGACGCCGCTAAACCGCTAGCTCCAGGGAGTACCTGTGGCGCGGCAACTTCGGTTGTCGCGCCTTTTTTATGCATGGTCGGTATCAGGCACCCATACGCGATCAGGTGATTCCTCGACAGCGATTGGCTTTGCCGGACGCAGGGCTCAAGACTCACTGGAACTCGGGCGCCCTAACCGACTCCAGGCGCGCATCGCGACCGCGGGTCGAGGGTCTCCGTGCTACAAGAACATTCCGCCCGATGCTTCGATTCGTTGTCCGGTGATCCACTGCGATGCGGGGCTGAGCAGCTGCGCCATCACCGCGCCGATGTCTGACGGCTGTCCGGCGCGGCCCATCGCGGTAACCGACGACACCTGCTGATTGATCTCTTCGTTGTCGCGCACCGCACCGCCGCCAAAGTCGGTCTCGATGGCTCCCGGCGCGATGGCATTCACCGAAATACCGCGTTCGCCCAGTTCCTTGGCCATGTAACGGCTCAATGTCTCCACGGCCGCCTTTGCCGAGCCGTAAGCGGCATGCCCGGGCAGACAGAATCGAGCCAGACCGGAGGATACGTTCAGAACGCGCCCTCCATCGCGCAGCATCGGCAGCAGGGCCTGGGTCAGAAAAAACGGCGCCTTGACGTGCACCCGCATCATGCTGTCGAACTGCGCCTCGGTCGTGTCAACAAAGGGCATATTCACGCCATAGCCGGCGTTGTTCAGCAGCGCGTCGAACTGATCGCGCCCCCACTGCTCTCGCAAGGTGCTGCGTACCGTTTCCGCAAAGGCCGGGAAGCTATCGGCCTGCTCTACATCCAGATGCAGCGCGACAGCCTGGCGACCCAGAGCCTCGATGGCCTCGACGACCTGCTGGGCCTGGGCGGGCGAGCTGCGATACGTGAGCATCACATCGTCACCCTGCCTGGCGACCTCCAACGCCGCTTCGCGGCCCAGGCCTCGGCTACCGCCGGTGATCAGAACGATTCGTGGGTCGGCACTCATGCTCGCCTCCTGTGTTTGCAAGTGATGCTTTCGACAGGACATCGGCGCCTGTGTTCGGTCGAGATGGACC
>JAGLCS010000025.1 GCA_023146115.1 Abyssibacter sp.
TAGCGGTGCCGCCGTTGTGGGGATCGGCAATCGTCGTAGCCGGCGTTCTGGAAATCCCCCAGTACAAAGGTATCGCTGTAGGTGTCGAGATCGATCAGTGTGTAGCAGGTGAAGTCACCCTCGAAATCCAACCGCTCGGCCTCGACGCCGTGATCGGTGTACGTGTAGCCGCCGAGGTAGATCTCGCCTTCGGTGATGTACACGTCGAGCGGTTCGCCGCCGCAGTTGTCGGTCGCATAGGTCTCATACGCGCCGTAGTAGTAGCCGTCGTAGAAGCTGAAGTAATCCTGGTAACTCTTGGCGTCGTAGGGATCGTACGGGTCAGCTGCGTAGAGGTACTGACAGCCGGTGGCCCAGTCGCCATTGAGCACCGATTCCGGCAGTTTCGAGTTGTAGTGGTCGTCGTAGTGGTGTGCGTCGTAGCCGCAGGCTGACAGTGTCATCATCGCGAGCAGCAGGGCGATTCGAATGGGCATCGCAAGATCCGAGTGGGGACTTGCGACCAGTACACCGATCCTGCCTGACAGCCGGCTGACATCGACGGATTGTGACAGCGCGCCGCCGGTCGATCAGGAAGTCGCCCTATGACATTGCGACCCAGCGTTCAGAGCGCGCCAGCCATCAAAACCGCCGCTCCGCCGATCTCCCCGATGATTAGCGCAACCATATAGGCCCGGATCGCCCACGACGACACGGTATGCCTGCCCAGCACATGCGGCCGGCGCAGTTGGTTGTCGGTGTCCCTGAGCCAGCCATGCAACGCGTAAGTCGCAACCGCCGAAGCAAAAAATACGATGGGCACGACAACGGCAATCACATTGACGGTCTCGCTCCAGCGGCTGTGTAGCGCGAGCTGCTGCAGGACCAGACAGGCAAACGCGTACATCAGCGCCGTACGGTGACAAATGTCGACATACACCGGCGCCTCTGCGGTCTTCGAACGCATGATGTGCGAGTACTTCCAGATGCCGGTGATCATGCCGACGATCAGGAACGCACCTGCTGACAGCAGCGCGATGTGATCCGATGTCATCTCCATACCCTGTCTCCGTTACCCCCTCGGGCCACCACCTTAAACTCCCGCGGTGCGCGCAGCGTCGATCAATCGGTACGGCCTCATCCAGCAGTGCCGTCGAACAACCAACGAGGCGGACTATGCGAGCGGCGCTCCCCGACAGCGCTTGCGCCTGCTCGCAGAGGCGCAGTGCCGAGAAGCCGATCGCTACGAAATTATCCGTTAGCCGGCCTCGCCATACGACTCAGGTGGCCTGCTCACGCACACGTGCCAAGCTCTCCCGATAAGGCTTCATGCCTGTCGCCAGCAAGGTAATCGCCACCACCCCCGCGACGCCGCTGACCAGGAACATCGACCAGCCCACCATGTTGTCATCGTGGAACACGAAGTCGGTGACGACCGCGACCGCGGTCGGACCGATGCCGAGGCCAATCATGTTCACGATGAACAGATACAACGCCGAGGCCTGACCACGCAGGCGGTTGGGCATGATGTCCTGGATCGCTGTCGGCGCCACGCCGAAGGGCATGCTGATAAAAAACGTTGCCGGCACGAGGAATAACCCGGCCACGAGGCTGCTGGGCGACAGCATGTAGCCGGCGCCAAACGGGATAACGCAAATCGCAGCGACCAGGCCAACGCGCATGGGCGCGTCGCTGCGACCCTGCGCAGTCCAGCGATCCGACAGGCGCCCACCGGTGACGATACCCAGCGAGCCGAAGATCATCACGATCAGCCCGAAGACCAGGCCGACCTGGCCGATGGACCAGCCGTGCACGCGGACGAAATAGGTGGGTATCCACGCCGCGGTGCCATAGCTGCAGAACGCAATCATCGCGAAGCCGATGTTGTGGCTGAGCACGGTCCGCCGGTTGAGCTTGAGATAGGCCACCACTTCCTTGATCGGCACCACGGCGGCGGTGCCGGCACCGCTGCGCTTGGGTTCCTTGATCAGCAGGAAGGCAAAACTGAACAACAAGCCCGAGGCGCCCAGCACATAAAACACGACCTGCCAGGGCCGGGTTTCGCCGAGCACGGGAAGCGTGACTGCACCCTGGGCGGTGACGAATTCGACAATCAACCCACCGAGCAGAAAGGCAATACCGGAACCGATGTAGATGCCCATCGAGTAAACGCTGATGGCCGTCGCCCGTTTGGACGGCGGGAAATAGTCGGCAATCATCGAGTAGGCTGCGGGCGATAACGCCGCCTCACCAACACCCACGCCGATCCGGAATATGAACAACTGCCAGTAATGCTTGGCCAGGCCGCAAAGCGCGGTCATCACGCTCCAAACAATAATACCGACCGTGACCAGCCCACGGCGGCTTTTGGAATCCGCCATGCGACCAAGCGGAATTCCCATGATCGTGTAGAAAATCGCGAACGAGAACCCCATCAGCAGGCTCATCTCCGTATCGGAGATACCGAGATCGTTACGAATTGGCCCGACCATCAGGTTCAGGATCTGCCGATCCACGAACGAAAACACATAGGCCATCATCAAGATGGCCACTACGAACCAGGCGTATTTGGCCGAATAGGCCGCGCCGGCCTCCGGAGTGCTCGCTTGCATGGTGTTGTCTCCCCATGTCTGTGTTGGTTGTCTCGCACCATCGAGCCGGCAGCGCGGCCCGAAGCTGGCGAATGTATCTGACTTGCAAGGGCAAGTAAACAGGGTGTATACATTCGTCCAACACACCCGGGCGCATTGGTTGGCGCCCGTCAGATTGAAAGGACAACGCCCGGCATGGACACAACGGCGACCGCACGGCACCCGCAAGATTCACCGCCCGCCAGCCGACGCGACCAAACCCGCCTGCGCATCATCAAGGGTGGCGCTTGCGCCTTTGCCGCGCGCGGCTTCGAGAACACCAGCGTTCAGTCAATCCTCGACGCAGCCGGGGTCTCGCGCCGCACGTTCTACCTGCATTTTTCGGACAAGAGCGCGGTGCTGTCGGCGATCTACGAACGATCACTCAAGCACCTGCTGGCTTGCCGACACGAGGCCATGAAGCATCCGGGCAGCGGAATCCAACGACTGGTCCGGGCCCAGGCGGTCTACATGGATTTCGTGTCCACCGCCGGACCGATCATCCGGGTGATCACCTCGGAGGCGCTGCGCCCGGACGGCGCTTTGCACGGCATGCGCCTGGCCATGCACCAGCAGATCGAGGACATGTACTGTGCCGCGTTCGAGGAGGCGGAGGGACGCAGACTCGATCCGATGGTGGCGCGCAGCATCATCCTGCTCAGCGAATCGCTAACGCTGCACGTCCTGATGCAGCACCCCGGCGATGCGGCCAAGCTCGCCCACGCCTCAGCCATTCTCAAGACGCAGGTAGAACAACTACTCGCCGCGGACTGACCTGATCCGCCGCAACCCCACCGGAGAGACCCATGACCCAGACCGCGCCGATCGGCCGCCCACGCATTCCCCGAGACAAAGCCAACGACTACGCGGAGTCTGCCGCCAAGGCGCGCCGCGACTTCATCCGCGATCAAACCGGCGTTGAGCTCAAGCACACCGGCAGTTACAGCTTCGATGCCACGGAGACCCAAGGCAACTGCGAACATTTCACCGGTGTCGCGCAGGTCCCGCTTGGCATTGCCGGCCCCGTTCTGGTCAATGGCGAACATGCTCAGGGCGAGTTCTATGTGCCGATGGCCACGGCCGAAGGCACGCTGGTGGCCAGCTACAACCGCGGCATGCGGCTGACGCGGGAAGCCGGCGGCATCACCGTGACGGTGGCTGACGACGCCATGCAGCGAGCGCCTGTCTTCGCATTCGACAACGCCCGGACCGCCAAGCAGTTCGGCGCCTGGATCATCGACAACATGGCGACCATCCGCGCCACGGCGGAAGCCACGACCAGCATCGGCAAGCTGCGTAATGTCGAACACTACGCCGCTGCGCGCTTTCTCTACCTGCGCTTCAATTTCACCACCGGCGATGCCGCCGGGCAGAACATGTGCGGGAAGGCCACGCATGCCGCCTGCCAATGGATTCTGGCGAACAGCCCCTTTGCGGTAGAACGGTTTTCGTTGTCCGGCAACATGGACACCGACAAGAAGCCCTCGCAGATCAATTTTTTGCACAGCCGCGGCAAACGCGTGATCGCCGAGTGCACCATCCCCGATCAGCTCATGCGGGACGTCATGGGCATTGACTGCAAATCGCTCTACCGGCGTCGCATCATGTCCATGACCGGCGCCTTCATGGCCGGCTCGATGAACAATGGCGCCCATGCCGCCAACGGCATCACCGCCACGTTCATCGCCACCGGACAGGATGCCGCCAACGTCGCCGAATCCTGCGTGGGCGCGGCGGTGGGCGAACTCACCGACGACGGCAGCTACTACTTTTCCATCACCCTGCCCTCGTTGATCTGCGCCAGCTACGGCGGTGGCACCGGCCTGCCAAGCCAGCGTGAATGCCTGGAAATGATGGACTGCTACGGTCAGGGCAAAGCCCGCAAGCTGGCCGAGATCATCGGCGCAACCGTGCTTGCGGGTGAGATGTCACTGGCAGCCGCTGTGGCCACCGGTGATTGGGTGACCAGTCATGAGCAGTACGGGCGCAATCGGTGACCGCCCGGACGCCAGAAGTGAACTTTGCTTTTTGTTGACGCGACGTCCGTATCATTTTGGCCTCACTTGTTGGCGCATCGCGTCCTGAGCCTAGTTATGCAACGCCGTTTACTTGCCATCGCATCAATGCTGGCCGCCTTAGCGGCCTCCGGATGTGCAACGCACAGCAATCAAGTGGTCATGACCAATCTGACCTCGCCGACAAAGCCCTTTGTTGTCGACAGGACGTCCGCCGATGACTACCCGGGCTTCGCTACCGGATACGGGAACATCTATAGCTGCCGATACGGCATACGCCATCAGCCCGCTGACGCGTATAGCCCGCCCAAAACCGACATGTTCGCCGCCCTGCTGGCCGACGCCGTTCCGGCTGTCACGAACCATCGGGTCGTGCTTCGCCGATTTGACGTATACGTCAACGAGCGACTGCGTTCACTGCACCGAGCAGGCGATGCCATTGGGGGAGTTGCAGGGCAACTCGCGAAGGAGGCGAGCCGTACGGACGACGCGGTTTATCTCTTTGAAAAAGTGCTGATTGATGCCGAACCAACGGTGGATCGACATCCTGACGAAAACAAGGTGGGGTGTGATGACAAGCAGGAAGGCGAGTACTACGCATCCGAAATGCCTGCGGGCCATGACGTTGTCGTTGTTTGGCTAAGATTCAACGTCGGTGATCAGCCTTATCATTTCAGGGCGTTCTATCCCTATCAGCCGGAGAACGAACTGGAGGTGAACGCAGGAATTACCGACGCGATAAAGCTAACCGTACGAGGTGTCGCGCAGCGCCTTGAAGGTCTGTAGGGGGTACTCGTCCAATGGCCTCGCCGCCGATGGTTCGAAGAGATCATCGTGACGCCTGACATGATCGATCCTGTCGCGGCTTGCCTAGCCTGCCGAATAAACCGTCGCCCGGTTCCGTCCCGCCTGCTTAGAGGCGTATAGCGCCTTGTCCGCCCGGCGTATCAGTTCGCCGGGAGCCGGCATGCCGGGGCCGGTTGCCGATTCGATACCGATACTGACCGTGACGTGCGAAGCCGTCGGGTGCGGGATGTCCAGTTCGGCGAGTTGCTCGATGATCCGCTGCGCTGCGACCAGTGCTTCGTCAGCCGTGGAGCCCGGCAGGACCACGGAGAATTCCTCGCCGCCATAGCGTGCCGCGAACTCCCCGCTGCGCCGACAGGCGGCCGAAATCACTTGCGCCACCTGCGTCAGGCAAACGTCTCCTTCCACATGGCCAAGCGTGTCGTTGTAAGCCTTGAAGTGGTCGATATCGATCATCAACACGGCCATCGGTGAATTCATCCGCTGCATGCGGCTACTTTCTTCCGACAACCTCAAATCCAGATAGCGACGGTTGTAGAGGCCGGTGAGTCCATCTCTGACCGTGAGTTGTTCGAGCTCCGCCTTCGCCTGCTTCAATTCGTCGTTGGAACGTTCCAGCTCAGCACCACGCTGCTCCAAACGTGCCTTGATCGCACTCATGGCCCGCGTGCGGGCAGCAACCTTGTCCTCCAGACGGGCGCGCGCGGCTTCAACCTCGTTCTGCGCCTCGGCCAAGTCTGTGATGTCATCGAGATAGACAGCACACCCGGAGACCGCGCCGATCTCACCAATGCGCCCCGCCGAAACCTGCACAATCATGGGTTCGCCGCGCACAACGTGGCGTAGCTCGAAGCGGTGTGGGCCGCTGATCGCGTCGCCCTTGAGGCAGGCGGCGATCATCTCTTCCATCACCAAGCGCTGCTCGGCATTGAACCGCTCGGCCAGCTTGCGGTCACGCACACGGCTGCGCGACCAACCCAGCAGACTCTCCGAAGAGCGGTTAATCGCGAGAATTTCGCCCTGCGGATTGAGCACGGCGATGCCGATCGGGGCATTGCTGAGCACTTCGTCCAGCTCATAGTCGGCTTTGCCGATGCTGGGCTGCCTCGCGGCAGCGGCCAGCCCACGGCTGAGCGCTGCCTGCGTGCTCTTTCGCGTCGCGAACGCATGGATCATCGGAATGATGTCGTCGAACTCGGCCTCGTCCCAGATGCGAATCTGGCGTCCGATGCCGGGCGCGAAACGCAGCCGGGTCTTGAGGTCACGAAGGTCATGGCTTTTACGCAAGACCACCACAGGCATGTCGCGGTCTTGTCGCCCGAGGCTCGTCAACAGTGGCAGCGGATCGACCAGCGACGCGCCAACCAACACGGCGCAGGTCTCGGCCTTGAGTTGGTCATCCATGATGAACGCCGCGCTGTCGTGAAACTCGGAGCAACTCAACCCCGCACCGGCATCCCGGACGCGGTTGACGAAAGCGGGTTCGAGATCGAGCGCGGCGACATCAGGCATGGCGTCAATCTCCCAGCAGCGGCAAATCGAGCGCAGCGCGCCCGATCCATGTGCGCAACGTGTCCGTGGTTGGCGCCATCACGTGCGCCGCACGCGCATCGTGCAGATAGCGCTCAAGCGGCCCGGCATCGCGATAACCGATCCCCCCGCAAAGTGTCATGGCCTCGTTGGTCATCATGACGGCGCAGTCAGCGACTTCGGCCTTGGCCGCCATCACCGCTAGCAGAGCGTCATCGGAACCCATGTCGAACTTCTTGGCCGCTGCATGGACCAGCTGCCGCGTCTTTTCCAACTCGCCCCACAGCCTGCCGATGCGATGCTGCAACACTGCGGTATCCGCCAACATCGAACCGGTATGTGAATACGAGCGCTTGGTGAGGTGTGCGCAGGCTGCGGAGTAAGCGGCCTGGGCGATGCCCAGGTAGACACCCGACATCGCCATCAAGAAATACGGCGCGACGACATGGAAAACGTACCAGATCTGATCGCCTTCATTGCCCAGCAGGTGGCTCTCCGGAATCGCGACATCATTCAGAGCGAGTTGCAACGACGAATTGCCGCGCATGCCCATGCCGGTCCACTGTCCTGACCACTCCATCCCCGGCGTGCCCTGGGGAGCAACCGCACAGGAGAACGACAGGCCATCGACGGCTGAAACGCCCGAGAGCACATAGGAATCTGCATGGTTACCGTTCGTGACGAAGGTCTTGCGGCCGTTGAGCAAATAACCGGACCCACTCGCGAGTATCTGCGTTTGCGGCAGGTAGAAATGCACCCCGGTTCCGGGTTCTGACAGCGCCAGCGTGGTGATGTGCTCGCCTTCGCAAATGGGTTCAAGCAACTCCCGCTGCTGAGCCGGCGTGGCATGGGCCGCAATGACGGCCGAGCCGACGCAATGCATGCCAAAACAAATCGCCGTGGATGCGCACTGCTCCCCAAGCACCTCGCAAACCTCGGCCAGGCCGCTGGCCCCGCCGCCCAGTCCGCCGAATTCGGTGGGAACAGACAGTCCGCCCAGACCCGCCCGTTGCAACTCGCGGATGGCCCCCTCCGGCCAGCGGCGCTCGGAATAAACCTGTTCGGCCTGCTCCCGCACGATACCGTGCGCGATCTCACGGGCGGTGCCGAGATACTCGGAGTGCTTGGAGATCATTAACTGACGTTCCAGGATGTCGGCAAGATTCCGGATAGCATAATGTGAAGCTGGCATTACCGTCGATCTATTCCCGGCCGATACGCTGCGGCTTCAGAGCATGACCTCAGCCTCGTCAGAACGGCGCCCCCGACGACCCTGCATGGTCAGAAAGCGTTGTGCCCGGTAGGATCATCGATCCGATGGGCAGACTGCCCCGATCGCCTCCAGACCACGCCTGAATGAACAAATATCCTCCTTCCTCCAAGGAACTGCGGGAGTGGATGGACCGCAAGGGTCTGTCCAGCAAGGATGTCGCCAAGGCCCTCCGATTGTCGGACGGCCGGGTGGTCCGGCACTGGACCCGCAAGGACGACGCCCGGCAGATTCCGTACCCGAGCTGGTACACCCTGCGCCACAAATTCGGCAAGTAAACCGTTGATCTGAAAAGACCAGGGCCGGAACACCCGCGCCAAATGACGGACTTTTTATCCTAGGAACTATTGACCTACAAAAACAACGGGTCTAAGGTGTCAATCATGCGTCATACAACTGTCACATAACTCATGTATGGCCAGGAGGAGCACACCATGTACAAGACACTCGTACCGGCATTCATCGTCGCAGGGCTGTTGTCCGCTTGCGGCACAACCACTACAACGAAGCCCACGCACTGGTGGAGCGCCGAAGCACCGGTCTCCAGGGTGATCTACACCCGAGACAACTCGGCTTGCGAAGAGGCCTCGGGCTTCACCGGGGCCGGCGATGCGGCCTCGGAGTCCTACACCGACTACCACCGCTGCATGCGCCAGGCCGGCTACACGCTGATCTCGTCGAACGACACCTGAACGACGAGGAACGCCACGCGTCGGCTTCGGCAGCCGACGCGTGTTTTTCCCGGCGACTCCGGCTAGGCTCCACGGTTCTGACCGTCTGGAGCCACCGCTGGTGACACGTACAGATCGACGTGGCGCATGCTCCGCCCAGGCGCCATGAGTTCACCCGACGCCCCGCCGATCGTGTTGTTCGACGGTGTCTGCCACCTGTGTTCGGCCTGGGTGCGGTTCATTCTCCGGACCGACCGCCACGCGGTCTTTCGCCTTGCCCCGGTGCAGTCGATCGCCGGACAAGCATTGCTCAGGCAATGGGACTTTCCGGCGGACCGCTACGACACCATCATCGTGATCGCAGACCAGCACGCGTACACGGAGTCCGACGCCGTGTTGCGAATCGTGGCCGGTTTGCCCCGGCCCTGGCGATGGCTCACAGCGACCCGCTGGGTCCCGCGTCGAATCCGCAATAGCCTTTATCGTTTCGTGGCCCGCCACCGCTACCGGTGGTTCGGCCGCGGCCAGACATGCCGGGTTCCCAGCGCCTCGGAACGGCGCCACTTTCTGCCCGGGGCGGATGTTGTCGCCCAGCCATGACGTCCGACACCCATCGCTACCGCGTCGACGTTGAGTGGACGGGCAATACCGGCGCCGGCACAGGGCACTACGGCGACTATGCCCGTGATCACGTGATCCGTATCGAGGGCAAGCCGGTGCTTCGCGGCTCCTCCGATCCTGCCTTTCGCGGCGATCCGACTCGGCACAATCCCGAGGATTTGCTGATCGCGTCACTATCGAGCTGTCACATGCTCTGGTACCTGCACCTCTGTGCCGATGCCGGACTGGTGGTCGAGCGCTACCGCGATCAGGCCGTAGGCCTGCTGGAACTGTCCGGTGCCGGCGGCGGCCGGTTCCGCGACGTTCTGCTGCAACCGCAGGTGCGCTTCAGACCACCGGCCGATCTCACTCTGGCGAAGACGCTGCATGCCCGCGCGCATGCGCTGTGCTTCATTGCCAGCTCGATGAACTTTCCGGTGCGCTGGCATCCCGACCTGGCGCAGGCCAATGAGCCCGATCAGGAA
Organism: Abyssibacter sp.; assembly: GCA_023146115.1. Classification (GTDB taxonomy): domain Bacteria; phylum Pseudomonadota; class Gammaproteobacteria; order Nevskiales; family OUC007; genus Abyssibacter. The sequence goes on from JAGLCS010000025.1 coordinate 9,988, forward strand.
CGCTGACCACCACCTCGCACATGGCAGGATGACGGCATTGCCGACCGTTCGCGGCGGAGCAAACCCACATGTTTGCGGACCACAACAAGGAGAGAAAACGATGGAACTCGGAGCATTCTCGGTCAGCTTGGCCGTCAAGGACATTCAGGCATCCAAGGCGTTCTATGAAAAGCTGGGGTTTGAAGTAACGGGCGGTGACATCACGCAAAATTGGCTGGTACTGCGCAATGGCACCAGTACGATCGGGCTTTTCCAGGGCATGTTTGAAAGCAACATCCTTACCTTTAAGGAAACACTGATCTATTCCCGCCGCCAAGTTGCCGCCTGAAAACAGGCCAGGCAAGGCGCGAGAAGTGACGTTTGGTCATTCCAAATAAGCGACGAGCAACGCCGCATGGCCTGTTTTCAGGCGCAATCCGAATGGAACGGGCCGGTTTTCCCGCAAACCTGCGTTGTCGTTCGCTCATTTGGAATGACCAAACCGCACTCACTCCGCCTGGGCTTGCGGGAAAACCGGCTCCGTCTTGGTGGTGTGAATAGATCAGTGTTTCCTTAACCCAGGCTGGGGTGCCCAGTGCAATGCGCTGGAGGGCTTTGACGATGTGCGGGCGATACAGGCGCAGCTGAAGACCGCCGGCGTCGACCTGATCACTGAGGCCGACCCCACCTCGACCGGACCCGCCCACATCACGCTGGCCGACCCGGATGGCAACACGATTCTGGTCGACCAGCACGTGCCCTAGAGCACACGCGGCTGGGTGGCTACTGCAGAAAGCGTTCGTCCTCGGGCCAGTCGCATAGAGCGACCGGCTGAGGGCCGTTGCCTTGATCCATCGACCAGCATTGCTCGTAGATGGAGCAGTAGCCAGGCGACACCACCACGTCTGGTGCAGTCGCGTCGGTGAGCCGCTGGATCAGGCCGCGATCGTGGGCCTGGAGCACCTGGATATCCTGCTCGGCCGACAGCGTGCGTGTGCTGAGCTGCGATTGCGTGTATTGCCGCTCTTCGGCGCCAAGGACATCAAACACCATGTTCCAGTCCTGGATCGGACTCCCCGCTAAGAGCCACACCGGGCGGCCGGCGCGTATTTGCGCCCTTGGTCGGAGTAGTACTCGCCCTTGCCGTTGTCCTCGAAGTGGTTGCCGCAGAGTTGCGCCTGGGGTTCGTTCATGATCTTGAACCCGAACTGGGCATTGTTGAACACGCGATTGCCGGCGGCGATATTCTCGATGCCGAAGCCCTTCTTGTCGCTGCCGAAGCGGAAACCGGAGCCGGCGTTGCCATACACGACGTTGCCGCGAAACACGTTGCCGTTACCCGCGGAATTGAACCCGGCCGAATTGGCATCGAGCTGTCCGGTGCACTGGTTTTCGTAGACCTGGTTCGCGGTGGTGCCTTCCTTGAGATCAACACACTCGTTACCGCGGGTGGTGATGATGTTGTGATGAATCCGGTTGCGCGTGGACACATCCGCATCCGATGTCGGGTTCTTGCCGTCCTCCCACTGCTTGAACGAGGTGCCGATGTAGATCGCCTCGCCATTCTTGCTGGATCGCTCGAACGGAAAGTCATGCATGCCGCAATCGCTGATGCTGTTGTAGGCGATCTCGCTGTCCGAAACCCGATGTCGAAATCGCAGACATTCGCCGCCAGCGTGCGTCAGGATCATGCGCTCTATACGCACGCCACGGAGCCCTTCCTCACGCTCCTCACTGTGCACGAAGACCAACTTGTCGCGGATATTGTCCGGCTCGACCGGATCGCCGCTCAACCCGTCAACGACAAAGTCCTGAAGCTGAATGTAGCTGTGCCGGATCTGCACGATGCGCCCCTCGCCACCGCCCGTTACCGTCGCGGGAACGACAACGCTGTGGTCATTCTTGAAATCATCGCCCTTGAGACCGGCGATGGTGATGGGCTTGGTCAGCAAGCCATCGCGAACGGTGCGGATATCCTGCTGGTACTCGCCGGGTAGCAAATAAACGGTGTCGCCAGGCTCGGCCCGCTGCAGCGCATGATTGATCGTGGCAAACGCCTCGTCTGGCTTATGCCCTTTGGCATTGTCGGAGCCGGCTGGGCTCACATAAAGATCAGCGGCCACCGCCGTCGTACAGAACATCAGGGCCACCAAGGTGGCTATGAGTTTCATCAGTGCGTCCTCCTGACGCGCCGGCCCCCTCCCGTTACCTGACACGCTACGTCCATGTGAATACCTCGCATCAGACAAGCGCGATGGTGAAATGTCACCACAACGGTCGTGGTCATGAGACTGCAACCCCCGCTTGCTGAACTAGCCAGTCAACCCATTCCCTGCGCTGCCATGTCCTCGTTCACCCGTCGCCAGTTCCTCCATGGCGCCGCACAGCTCGGCGTTTATCTGCAATCCGGTTGGCTGGTGGGCTGCGGCTCCGGCACCCAGGGTCGGCAGCCGACAGATCCGGTGACCGGCGAACCGCTGGTGAGCAATATCGGCCACCTGGGTCCGCTGGGCGAGCCGGACCGTTTTGGGGTGCGCGTACCGCCGGGGTTCACCGTGCGGCGCGTGGCGGCCGAGGGCGTGGCGCCGATTCCCGGCAGCGACTATCTATGGCATGAAAAACCAGATGGCGGCGCCTTGTTCGCGGCCGAGGACGGCGGTTGGGCGTACCTGTCGAACAGCGAAAAGAACGAGGATGGCGACGGCAATAACGCCTACGACCAGGCCGGCGTCGGCGCACTTCGCTTCGATCGCGATGGCCATCTGATCGACGCCTACCCGGTGCTGGTCGGCAGCACCAAGAACTGCGCTGGCGGTGCCACGCCCTGGGGCACCTGGCTTAGCTGCGAAGAAACCGATTCCGGCTACGTGTACGAATGCTTCCCGTTCGGGACCGCCGCTGACGCGGTACGCCTGGACGCCCTCGGCAAATTCCAGCACGAAGCCTGCGCGGTCGATCCGCTGGCCGACCCCATGCACATTTACATGACCGAGGACCAACGCAACGACGCCTTCAACGGCGGTGGGTTCTACCGATTTGTTCCGAGCACCCATGTTGCCGACGGCTCGCGGCCGGACCTGAGCAGCGGCACACTACAGGTCGCGCGGGTCGCCAGCGGCGACATCTTCACGCCCCGCGCCGTGACCTGGGCCAACGTGCCCTTCCCCCAGCCCATCGACTTGCAGCGGCACGAATCCGTGCTGAACCCAACCCGGTTCCAGGTGCCGGGCATTGAGCGCTTCGATGGTGGTGAAGGCATCTGGTACCACCACGACCACAGCCTGGTGTTCTCGACCAAGGGAGACAACCGGCTCTGGCGCTATGACATTGCCGCGCAAACGGTGCAGGCCATCTACGATGACGATTCCAGCCCGGACAACATTCTCTCGGCGCTGGACAACGTGATCATGACCCCCGATGGCGACATCATCTGCTGCGAAGACGGCGACGACACCCAGGTGGTGGGTCTCACACCGGATGGCCGCCAGGTGCCCATGCTGCAGCTGATGTCGAACGGCGAACCGGCCGGCCCCGCGTTCAGCCCGGACGGCCAGCGGCTGTATGTCAGTGGCTACAGCGGGCCGTCGGGGCCGGCCGATGACCGGAACCTCGGCGCCACCTATGAGATCAAGGGTCCATGGTTCGTCCCGGCCTCATCCGTGGGACGCTGACGCCACCCGGACACGGCGGTTTGTCATCGCCGTGTCGTCTACGCGCCGGATAATGCGCGGCTGCTTTTTTTGATGCCTGCCGCATGCGCCCTTATCTGCTATGTCTTGTTCCCCTGCTGATCCTCACTGCCTGCGACAGTCGGGATTCCACGAACGTGACGTTTCAGGAGCCGCCGCCGGAGCCGGTCTCGATCAGCGTCGAACGCATTGGTGACGGGGCCGGCTCTGTTCGATCGGAGCCACCGGGCACGATCGATTGCGGAGCCCAGTGCAGCGCCGACTTCGAGGCCACGACCACGCTGACGCTGGTCGCCGAGCCAGCGACGGACAACCGCTTTTCGGGCTGGGGCGGCGCGTGCTCGGGCACCGCACAATGCATGTTGACCTTGAGTGGGCCAACCACCGTCACCGCGCGCTTCGAGCCAATCAGCCAGCCCGCGCTGCACGTGACCAAACCAGGCCTGAACGGGCGCGGCACCGTGACCAGCACGCCCGAAGGCCTGCGCTGCGACACGGACTGCAGCGAAGCCTCGGCCGAGTTCGAGGATGGAACCAGCGTGACGCTGACCGCTGCTGCCGCCACCGGTCACTACTTCGCCGGTTGGTCAGGCGATTGCGAGGGCGAGACCTGCAGCCTGAGCATGACGGCCGACCGCAACGTGGCGGCGACCTTCCTGCCAGACGCGCCCCAAGGCGCCTGGTATGGCGGGGACGGTCACGTGCACAACGATCATTCCAGCGACGGCAGCTTTCTGCGGCAGGGGCTGGACGACCGCGGTCCCGGCACGACCAGCATCGCGGACCAGATCGGCTTTGCCGTGCTGCAGCAACTGGACTGGATGCCGCTAACCGATCATCGCACCTTCGACCAGCACTACGACCCGCTGTGGGACAGCGACCAGTTACTGCTGATCACCGGCGAGGAGGCCAACGGCTCGCCGCATTGCACCGTCTTCGGCCACATCGACACGGCCGTACAGGGCGCGGGCCCGGCGGGCGATCCCGGATTCAGAACCGTTCAGCAGTCGCTGTGGGACATCCGTGCACAAGGCGCGCTGTGGAATCAGGCTCACCCCGACCGGCGCAGCTATGACCAGGCAAACGACACCGCCAATGCCTTCGGCTCACAGGTCGGTCAGGCGCTGGCCGAGGTTTGGAACCGCGGCGAAAACCCCGAGGCGGAGATCGACTACGCCGAAAACCGCTGGAACGCTGGCTGGCGATTTGGCGTGGTCGGCGCCAGTGACAATCACGACAAGCTGCTGTGGGCGATCTCTGGCCCCGGCTCGCCCACCACTTACGTGTTCGCGGCCGATGATTCCGAGCGCGCCATTCTTCAGGGCTTGGCCGCCGGCAGGACGACCGTGTCGTCCGGTCCATTAGGTCCGTTCCTGACGCTGGAGGCCGACGTTGACGGCGATGGCCGCTTCGAGGGCGTGGTCGGCGACGAGCTGCTTGCGGAGCCAGGCACCCGCTTTCAGCTGCGCATCGGCGCCGAACGCGCGCTGGGTCTGGACGTTCGGCTGTATGCCGCGCCGGGTCGGGACAACGGTCCGGACAATCCGCTCGAGCCGCTGGCCACCCTGAGCGGAACCGAGCTCGCCACCGGCGCCATCACGCTGGATGTGACGGCGCCCAATGCAGGCCACGGATGGTGGTATCTGATGGTGCGCGGCCCGGGAGTGATTTCCGGACTCGGCGCCCCTGCCAACCCCAGCGATCAGCTCCTGGCGATGACCACGCCCATCTTCGTATCGGTCACCGGTGAACGGGCCGAGCCGCAACCGGAAATCCCGGTGCCCGTCGATTCGGCGCTGTCGGATAACGCCAAACCGGCGTTCTCCGGCGCTGATTTCCACGGCTTTGCCGATGTCGCCGTAGCCGGGTCGGCCGTGCATCTCGTCGCGGAACAGCATCAGCCCGCCGCCACCACCGTCGTCTACCGTCGCGGCTCAACCGGCCGGGACACGCTCACCGACCCCGTCGTGCTCAGCACATCGCGCACGGCACGCTTTCCCCGTGTGGCCGCACGCAACGGCACGGTATGGGTGGTCTGGCAGGACGAGGGCGAGGATCAGACGCCACGCCGCCCGCAGATTCACCTGCGCAGCAGCGTCGACAACGGCGAAAACTGGGGCGATGTAGTGGTCGTCAGCCAGGGCGCGGGCCGGGCCATGCACCCGGACATCGATGTCACCCCCACAGGACTTCCGGTGGTCGTGTGGCAGGACAACGCGACCGGCACACTGCCCGCGCCGCTGAATCTGGCGGCCTTCGACATCATGGCCCGGGTGGTCGGACAGGACGCCGAACCCATTAATCTGTCGGGTGCCGGCAAGTCCGTGAACCCCGCCATCCCGCTGGTGGATACGCGTAGTGCACGGCATCCCGCGTCGATTGCACCTGCCGTCGCTGTCCGTGGTGACGGCCTGATCGCCGTCAGCTGGCAAGACAACCGCTTCGACAGCGAGCCCGGCTGGACCGGCTCGCTGCTCACCGGCGAGGGCACCGATCCGGACGATTGGGAGATTCTGGTCGCCACACGCGCTGCTGGAGGCGACTGGTCCGCCCCCGTCAATGCCAGCGGCGACGCCAGCCATGCCGACTGGCATTCCACCCTCGCCTTCACTGAGGAGGGCGCGCTTGTCGTGGCCTGGGACGCCAAGGACAACAGCGGCTCCTCCGGCCGCGACCTGTTCATCCGCAGCGCACGTTCGGCCGACGACGGTGCGAACTTCACCGCGCCTATCGCAGTGACCAACGTGGCCAATCCGGGCATGGCCCGCCGTCCGGTGTTCGGAACCACCGCGCTGGGCACGCTGACACTGACCTGGTCTGACAGCCGCAGCGACGACTGGCGCTGGCGCGTTTACGCCGCCACGGTCACGGCTGGCGGGTTTGGTGATGAGCAACGCATCAGCGGGCCCGGCAATGCGACGTTCCAACGCCTGGAACGCGGCCAGCTGGTCTACACCAGCGACCGCCTGCTTGAGCGCGTGCAGCGCGATTCGCGGTTCTCCGTGTTCCGAACAACGCTGCGCTAGAACAGCCGCCGAACGACCGCCGAAGGTCGCCAGAAAAGCGCTGTGTGAATTGGTGCTTTTCTACGGCGCCAGGACCGGCGCATCGGGCCGGGCTTCTGTAGGAGCCTCCGCGCGCCGCAGATGATTTTCCCCGGAGCGCGTGAACAGGCCGGTGGCGTAGTACTCGCCGGACGCCGGGTCGGTGATCGAATCGACATACCACCACTCGCCCTGCGTGCGCTCGTGGGTCATGTCCAGCAGCACATAGCCGTGCTGCTCGCCCTCGAAATATTTGATATGCGGGTCAACAAGATTGAACGCGGCCTGCAGTAGCGGCGTGGTGCCGGCCGGAAACCCGCTGGAGGTCACCGAGGGTGTCACGAACTCCACACCCAAACCCTTGATCAGCCCCAGGTCCACCGGATCGCCGACGATGTTGTCGAGCAAGGTCAGCAGATCACCCGGATCACGATAAAGCTCCATGCCCCAGCTGCTGTGGATGTCGCCGGTGAGCACGATGACATCATCCAGACCGTTCGCCTCGATCATGTTGAACACGCGATCGCGGGCCGCCGGGTAGCCATCCCACTGGTCGGCATTCAGCGCCAGCAGCTCCTCGGCCAGAGTCAGTCCCAGTACGGAGAGATCGGGTAACGACGCCAGCCGCAGCTGACCGAACATCACCTGCTGCCCGAGGATCTTCCACCGCGCGCTGGTGGTTGCCAGCCGGCCCGCAAGCCAGGCTTCCTGCACGCCACCGAGCAACTGCCGTGAGGGGTCATTCAGGTCTTGCGAGTTCAGCGGAGGCGTCGGCAACTGCTCATCGCGGCCATACAAGCGCGTGTCGAGCATCAGCAGATCAACCAGATCACCAAAGGTGAACTGGCGCCAGATCCGCTGATCATCATTTGGGTCCACCACCCGGATCGGCATCCACTCGAAATAGGCCTGGATCGCGGTGGCCTTGCGCTCCAGCCAGACGCCCTCGTCGCCTTCGGTGTGATTCTGCGCGCCGTCCGACCAGGAATCGTTGGTCGATTCGTGGTCGTCCCAGACGCAAATCATCGGATGCTGTCGCTGCAGCGCCTGCAGGTCCGGATCGGTCTTGTACTGCGCGTGCCGCTGCCGGTAGTCGGTGAGCGAAACGATTTCGTGATCCGGAAAATGCGCTCGATCCAGACTGCCGCTGCTGCCGCTTTCGTAGAGAAAGTCGCCGAGATGGAACACCGCATCCAGATCCTGCCGCGCGGCCATGTGGCGGTAGGTGGAAAAGTAGCCCGCCGGGTAATTGGAACAGGATGTGAACGCAAACCGCAGACGGTCGACGCTGCCCACCGGCAAGGTCTTGGTGCGGCCGACCGGCGACCGCGTCTCGCCGACACTAAACCGGTAGTAATAAGTCGTTCCCGGCTGCAGGCCCGCCGGATCAACCTTGACCGTGTAGTCCCGCTCGGCCGTCGTCATGACCACCTCATCGGCAACAATAGCCTGCAGCGCCGGGTCGGTGGCGACCTGATAGCGCACCGCCACCGGGCCGTCTTGCGCCGGCGTCACCCGCGTCCACAAGATCACGCGATCGCTGAGCGGATCGCCACTGGCGACGCCGTGGTTAAAGGCCGCTGCACCATCGGTCGGTGGCTCCCGCCCGGTCGGGTCGGTTGATGAGCCACAACCACTGAACACCGGCACCAGCGCTACACCAGTCAGCAATCCGGACTGACGAAGAAAACGACGACGATCCATAACAACACGAGCCCCGGGCGCCCGGACGGACGCGATCTGAACAGTGTGCTCGGCGCAGATGAAACACTCGCGACAAAACAGGCCCGTTCATGGGCGGATGATCCCGAACACGAACGGCCGCGTAGCGCCGCACGCGGGGTTGGCAGCCGCGGCACCGCGTCATCCACATAAAAAAAACCGGACGCTGGAAACCCAGCGCCCGGTTTTGACTATCCAGCTAAGCGAATCGCTAGCGCTGGGGTTGCACCTCTCGGCGGCGGTAGGTGAGCGCCATGCTCATCGCCAGCAGGAAGGCGAGCACACCCAGGCCCAGGCTACCGCTGGAACCGGTCGGAGGGTTGCCGATGTCGTCATCTCCATCGCCACCACCCTGGCTGGCTTCACAGACGAAGGGCGTGTAGTCCTCGACCACGCCCACGTGATCCGCACTGTCACGCGCCGGGGCAACCGCTTCCAGGCCGGCACCGCGCTTGGCGAAGCCGTTGGAACAGGCCTCGAAGTCCAGGTAATCGTTCGCCAGGACCACGGACAGCACGGCATCTCGGGCTTCGGTGAAGGTCGCGTTGGCCGGCGTCATCTTGAAGCCGCCGATGATGTAGTCCTTCATCCGCGACTGGGCCTCGGCAAAGCTGTGACGCGGATCGTTGATCAACCCGGCATAGCATTCCCACATCATGTTGGCCCAGATCTCACCGGAGTTATGCACGGCCGAGTTCGTCGCGCCATCGCCGCCATCCGGTGTCGGTTCGCCATCGGAGATGTGCTTGAACGTGAACGCGTTCAGGTTGAAGTCCGTGGAGTACGGTGCCCGGCGAATGCCGTTGTAGAAGTTGAACGTCACGTAGCCAGCCAGCGAGTAGGCGCCGGAGTAGTTCGTGTTGAACGGCGCATTCGCGTCATCTTCACGAGCCGACAGCATGAAGGCGTTGATATCGCCCCAACCTTCGGACATGGCACCGGCCTGCTGGTTGCTGGAATCGGTCAGACGATGGTGCACGTAGTGGAAGAACTCGTGCGCGATGATCTGGTTGTCCAGCGTGCCGTCGGCATCCAGAGATGGCTCGCGATTGACCCGCATGGTGACCTCGCCCGCCGCCAGATTGTCCTTGATGATCTGGCCATCGGCCTTGCTGATCATCACCGACGGAATCTGGTAGAGCGGATCGGTCGGACTGCTCGGCAACGGCACAATCGGCACGTCTGCATTGCCCATGGTGATCGGTGCGGTGTCGACATTGTTGACCACGACCATGGCCGAAGCACCGGACGCCAACGCAAACTGCGCCTTGGTGGTGAACGGACATCCGCCACGGTCGATGAGCGCGACATTGCCCGCCAACGCCAGTTGCGGGATTCCGGGCACATTGACCAAACCGGCGACAGGGTCAGCAAACCCGCAGCCATCCGTATCGGAATCACCCAGGCTGTCGCTGGCGATGACCACGGAGCCAGTCACGTCGAAGGTCGCCGGGCCAAACGAGGCGCCGGTGAACCCGAAGGGGTCGGTTTCGGTCGGTGTCAGCTGCTTGACCTCACCGGCCAGGGCGCCGTCGAACAGATACTGCTGCATGGTCGGGGACGAGCCGTCCGCCGGTGTCGCCATGTTCGCGTTGTTGCGACCAGAGGCATCCTGACCCTGCGCGAGAATGGGGTCACCGTCGACACCGCCACGGCCGTAGTTATCCAGCTGGGCATTGCCTGAGGCTTCGTCGAAGCCATGGTCATACCACCAATCGTGCAACCAGTTGTTGATGTAGAACAGATTGACGACGGCTGCCTGCTGGGCATTGGCCGTGCTCGGATCGGTATCGGCTACCAGATCATAGTCGAACGTGCTGTCGCCGTTGGTCGCACCGTAGGTGTCACCGATGACGCCGTCGATGATCGGCGTGCACAGGTTCAGCGGGTTCGAAATGATGCCCGAGACCGGCGTGTCGAGGCTGTCAATACAGGCTTCGACGTTATTACCGACGGTGGTCGTTGCACCCTCTTCCAGCCAGGGGTCACCGGTGGAAATCGGGCCGGCTTCCAGCGTCACCAGGTTGGTCGATGCCGACACGCGCGGCACGTTGACATCGGGCGTGGCGGCGGCGAACGGGGTCTGCCCGTTGCCCAGAGGAGAATCGAAGGGGGCATAGGGCGCCGTGGCGTCGGCGAACACGCGGTACGAATAGGTCGCATCGGAGACCAGGTTCTTCCGGTGTAGCAGACTGCCGTCCTGCGCGGAGACCACGAATGCGAACGCGCTCAGAGCACCACCCACACGGGTGCGGCTGAACAGCTCCACGTAGAACGCTGGCTCCAGCGTGTTGCCACGCGGGTAATAAATCGGACGACTGCGCGGACGACGCTCCAGCACATGGGAATCGAGCAGGTTCGGGATGTTGAACCAGGTGTACTCGCCCTGGGTTTCCTGCGGCACGAGATCCAGGGCGTTCATCACGCCACCCATTAGACCCCAGGCACCGGCCACGGCTTGTGCCGCTGACAGAATCGGCGTCTGCGCGGCGAGCGCATCGACATCATAATCGGTGGCGAAATAACCGGAGACCGCCACGGGCTGATAGGAGCGATCCAGCAACACGTTGATATAACGCTGGAACACTTCCCGACCGTTCACCCGCTGACGGAACCGCACGATGCCCGGACCGGTGCCGTTGAACTGTGCGTTCACGACCTCGGCATTCTCGATCATCTCGGCCGTCAGGTTCAGCTGCTTGGCTTCCGTCGCCAGATGCGCCTTTGCCTGCGCGATCAGTAATTCACGGTCGGAGGCCAGCGCCCCCACGGCAGCCGGAGTTGCTGTCTGCTTGGCCCACAGGAAGGTCGGCGTGCCCAACTGACGGTCAAACTGAGCCGACAACAGTCGACCACTGAAACCGGAACTCGGCACCGCGGACACACTCGTCGCGTCTTCGGCGAAGAACTTGTCGTAGTTGCCAATTCGCAGGCCTTCGGGGTCAGTGTTGCTGAACCCGGACGTCACAGGCGAGGCCGCGGCGATTGCCTTGGTGGGAGCCATCACGCAGGCCGCTTCACCGACCGCCGTCAGCGTCAGACTTGCGCTGTAGTCGGTCGCACCACTGGCCAGGAACGGACACACCACAGCGGTCAGGGTTCCGGCCTGAGGATCACTGACCCGCACGTTCTCTTCCGGCGAACCACCGTCGCTGGAGCCGAGTTCCGCGCCGTCCTGGTAGATCGTCAGCACGAGATCGGGATCGGTCGCAACCACGACATCGGAGCCCGCGTCCCACTCAATGTGGAAATCGGCGATCAACGAGTTGGAATCGTAGAAACCGGCCGGGACCGTCAGCACGATGTCATGCGAATCGTCCGTGCCCTGTGCACAGGAGTTGGTCGCTGCGCCGGAGGCACCCGCCAGCGCCGTTCCAGTCCATTCGACCGTAAGCGACTGCCCTGGCGTGCCGGGTGCGGTAACTTCCTGGGAAGCCGGTTCGGATGCGTTTGCGTAAGACGCAAACAGAATGAGCGCGGAGCTGCCGAGCAGCGCCACGTGAGATCGTCGATTTGCAGGCCCCATGACCAAGTTCTCCATGCAAACGACGCGCGTCAACGAGTGACCCGCGTCCTGCGAGTGTTGAGTGGATGGTGTAGCAGCGCGGTTTCGGGCGAGAGCCCGCCGCACCGGTCCGATCGTCGCCGGACTAGTTCAGTAGAAACTTTACGGAAAAGTTCCATGCAAGGATATCGCCAACAGCCCCCCTCGTCCCGCCACAGCCGCCGTCTGGCCGAAGATTCCCACACGGGAGCGGCGACGGTTGCCTTGCCTCGCTTCACCCGACGACGCGGTGGCGGTAGGCTGCAGGGGTCTTTTCTGCGCACTGCATCTTCCATGACATCACGCTGGCTTCTCTTCGCGTCGACGACGCTCGTACTCGCGGCCTGTGGATCCTCCACCGATCCGGCTGACACACCGCGCGAACCGTTTGCGTCGACCTACACCCCGCTGCCCGCAGACACCACGCTGATCCAGCACGCCACCGTGCTCACCGGGACCGGCGAGCGCATTGACGATGGCAGCGTGCTGCTGCGCGACGGCAAGATCGCGGCGATCGGCGCGGATATCTCGGCCCCGCGCGGCGCTCGCACCATCGACGCCAAAGGGCGCTGGGTGACACCCGGTGTCATCGACGCGCACTCGCATCTGGGCGTTTATCCATCGCCCTCCGTCGCCGCGCTGTCCGACGGCAACGAAATCACCGGCAACAATACCGCCGGGGTGTGGGCCGAGCATGGCGTGTGGCCGCAGGATCCGGGGTTCGACACGGCACTGGCCGGTGGCATCACCTCGCTGCTGGTGTTGCCGGGTTCTGCGAATCTGTTCGGTGGCCGCGGCGTGACGCTGAAAAACGTGCCATCCACGACCTATCAAGGCATGAAATTTCCCGGCGCACCGCACGCGCTGAAGATGGCTTGCGGCGAGAACCCGAAGCGGGTTTATGGCCCCGGACGTCAGACGCCGTACACACGAATGGGCAACGTGTTCGGCTACCGCTCGGCCTGGATCGAGGCGGCCGAGTATCGCGACCAGTGGGACCGCTGGGAGGCCAAGGGCGAGGACGCAGACCCGGCGGACCAACCCAAACGTGACCTCAAGCTGGAAACGCTGGCCGGCGTGCTACGAGGCGACATCCTGGTCCATAACCACTGCTATCGCGGCGACGAAATGGCCACGATGCTCGATGTGGCACAGGAGTTCGGCTACAAGATCACGGCGTTTCATCATGCGGTAGAGGCGTACAAGATCGCCGACCTGCTCGGCGAACGGGGTGTTTGTGCGGCCCTGTGGGCCGACTGGTGGGGCTTCAAGATGGAAGCCTTCGACGGCATTCGCGAGAACATCGCCATGGTCGATGCCGCCAAGAACGGCTGCGCCATTGTTCATTCCGATGACGAATATGGAATCCAGCGTCTGAACCAAGAAGCGGCCAAGGCCATGGCGGCCGGCAATCGTGTGGGCATGGACATCAAGCCTGAACACGCGATCCGCTGGCTCACGGCCAACCCGGCCAAGGCCATGGGCGTGCTCGATCAGACGGGGACGCTGGAGACGGGCAAGATGGCGGATGTCGTGATCTGGTCCGGCAACCCATTCTCCGTCTATACGCTCGCCGATCAGGTCTTCGTTGATGGCGCCCTGCTTTACGATCGCAACGACCCAAACAAGCAACCCATGCGCGACTTCAAACTCGGCATCGTGGAGGTGAACTCGTGATCCGCTTCCAACTCTCCGCCGCCCTGATCGCCCTTGGGTTCGTCACGGGCGCCGTCGCGCAGCAGCGCGTAGCCATCACCGACGCCACAATCCACACGCTGGGCGAAGCCGGCACACTGGATCGCGGCAGCTTGCTGATTCGCGATGGCAAGATCGCCGCCCTCGGGCCCAAGCTGTCCGTCGCCAAGGACGTACAAACCGTGGCGGGCAAGGGCAAGGTGGTCACGCCGGGCCTGTTCGACGCGCTATCGGCACTGGGCACGGAAGAAGTCGAGCTGGTCTCCGGCACCGTCGACAACCAGTCGGCAAGCACGCATCTGGGCGCGGCCTTCGACATTACCGGCGCGATCAACCCACGCTCCACGCTGATCCCGATCAACCGGATCGAGGGCGTGACGCGCGCCATGGTGGCACCGGCCAGCCCATCGGCCTGGCTGGCCACGCCACCCGGCAGCCTGTTCGCCGGACAGGGCAGCGTGATCAGCCTCGCGCCGGCGACCGAGTTTGTTCTGAAACCGCGGGCCGCCCTGTTCATCACGCTGGGCGAACACGGCGCCGATTTCACCGGGGGCTCGCGCGCCGGCACCCTGGGCGAACTGCGCGAAGCACTGCAAGACGCCAAGGCCTGGGATGCCCTGCCCGCCGGTCAGAAGTCGACGGCCAACCCCGGCTACGCCATCCGGCGACCGGCCCGGGAGGTGCTGCTCAAGGCCCTGGCGGGCGATCTGCCTGTCGTCGCGCGTGTCGATCGCGCCTCCGACATCCGCGCGGCCATGGCGCTGGCGAAGGAATTCGGACTCCGGCTGATCGTCGCCGGTGGCTCGGAGGCCTGGATCGTCGCCAAGGACCTGGCGGCGGCCGATGTGCCGGTGATTCTCAACCCGCTCCACAACCTGCCGGCGAGCTTTGAGCACCTCGGCGCGCGACCGGATGCTGCGGCCATGCTGCACCGAGCCGGCGTGCTGATCGCAATCGCCGACGATGGCGAATCGCACCAGGCCCGCAACATCCGCCAACTGGCCGGCAATGCCGTGGCCCATGGCCTGCCCTGGGATGCCGCGCTGGCCGCCGTGACCGTCAATCCCGCGAAAATATACGGGCTCGGCAATGCGTCAGGCGGCCTGATGCCGGGACAGGCAGCCGATGCCGTCGTCTGGTCCGGCGACCCACTGGAGGTCACGACCATGGCCGAGGCGGTGATCATCAATGGCAGGCTGCAATCGATGACCAGTCGGCAGACCCTGCTGCGCGACCGCTACCTGAAGACGGACGGCGAGTGGCCACCGGCGTACACGCACCCGTCCTCACCGTAGCGGACATCCGGCGCGAGGAACTCGAACAAGTCTTCGCGCCGCAGGGCCTGACCCTGGTCGATGTGCCACCCGGAGCGCCCATCCCCGGCAGCTACTGGGGCGACCCCGAAGCCGGCCTGGTGGACGACGACCTGTTCGTCCGAGCGGACACGCCCTTGCACTCAGTGCTGCACGAGGGCGGGCACTGGCTTTGCGCCCGCGCCTGCGGGCGAACCAGCCTGAACACCGACGCCAACTGCGACGACGCCGAGGAAAACGCCGTCTGCTACCTGCAAATTCTGCTGGCGGACCGGATCACCGGCTTCGGGCGCGCGCGTGCATTCGCCGACATGGATGCCTGGGGCTACAGCTTTCGCCTCGGTTCGGCGCAAGCATGGTTCGAAGCGGATGCGGAGGACGCGCTGGCCTGGCTACAAACCCATGCGGCGCTGCTGCTGAACGACATTGCTGACGCGTACGGCGCTCAGCCTTCCAGCGCCTCCCAGCGGGCATAGGCGGCCACAAGGTCGCTGGAAACCTGGTCTGTTTCAGACTGCAGCGCCCCGACCCGCTCGGGCGCGGACTCGTAAGCCTGCTGGAGTTCCTGCGCCAGCTCTGCCTGGCGGCGCTCCAGGGTCTCGATTCTCGCCGGCAACTCGTCCAACTCTTTTTGTACTTTGTAGCTGCGCTTGGGGCCAGCCGCCGGTTTCTTCGCGGCGCCAGACTGGGCACTCGACTTCGCTGGTCGCGGTTTCGGCGACACGCGCTGCCGCAACCAATCCTCGTAGCCGCCGACGTAATCCCCCACGCGTCCGCCGCCCTCGAAGGCCAGGGTGCGCGTGACCACATTGTCGACAAAGGCCCGGTCGTGGCTGACGACGATCACGGTGCCGGCGTACTCGATCAGCCGTTCCTCCAGCAATTCCAGAGTCTCGACATCGAGGTCATTGGTGGGCTCATCGAGAATCATCAGATTCGATGGCCTGGAGAACAGCCGTGCAAGCATGAGTCGGCTGCGTTCACCGCCGGAGAGCACGCGCACCGGGCTGCGGGCGCGGTCTGGCGGAAACAGGAAATCGGCGAGGTAGCTGATCACATGTTTTTCTTTGCCACCGATGGTGACGGTCTCCTTGCCATCGCCGATGTGGTCGACCACCGTCTTGGTGGGGTCCAGCTGATCGCGTAGCTGATCGAACACGGCGATCTCCAGCTTGGTGCCCAGTTCCACGGTGCCGGCATCCGGCTGCAGCTGGCCCAGCATCAGGCGCAATAGGGTGGTCTTGCCCACACCGTTAGGGCCTAGCACGCCGATCTTGTCGCCGCGCAGAATCGTGGTCGTCAGGCCATCGACGATGCACAGATCCCCAAACGCATAACGCAGGTCGGTCACCTCGGTCACCAGCTTGCCGCTGCGCTCAGCCTCTTCGACCGCGATCTTGGCCGTGCCCTGCACCGTACGCCGCTGCTGGTATTCCGCACGCAGGGCCTTGAGCGCGCGCACGCGGCCTTCGTTGCGCGTGCGCCGTGCCTTGATGCCCTGCCGAATCCAGGTTTCTTCCTGTGCCAGCTTCTTGTCGAACAAGGCGTTCTGCTGGGCCTCGGCCTCCAGCGCCTCGGCCTTGCGGCGCAGGTAATCCTCGTAGGTTCCCGGCCAGCTGGTTAGCCGCCCACGGTCCAGTTCGATGATGCGGGTCGCCAGCCGCTTGAGGAACGCGCGGTCATGGGTGATGAACAGCAGCGTGCCGTCCCAACCGAGCAGAAACTCCTCCAGCCAGCGGATGCTGTCGATATCCAAGTGATTGGTCGGTTCATCCAGCAGCAGCAGGTCTGGGTCTGTGACCAGGGCCTGCGCGAGCAGCACACGCCGCTTGAGACCACCCGACAGTGATTCGAACGCCAGGCTTCCGTCGAGTGAAAGCCTCGACAGAGTGGCGTCGACCCGGCTCGAGAGCGTCCAGCCGTCAGCCGCCTCCAATGCCTGTTGAACCTTGGCGAGTTTGTTGAGATTTTCCGGCTCGGTGGCCAGAACATGATGGTAGTCGGCGACCAGCTGTCCCGCCTCGCCGAGGCCGGCTGCGACCACGTCGTAGACCGCGCCGGTCATCCCCTGCGGGACCTCCTGCGGCAGCGTCGCGATGATCGGCGCATTGCTACGATCAATTTCGCCGCCGTCGGCCGTGATCTCGCCCGCAATCAGCTTCAGCAGCGTCGATTTTCCAGCACCGTTGCGACCCACCAGACAAACGCGCTCACGCGGCTCGATGACCAGATCAGCCTGATCGAGAATGGCGTGTGTGCCGACATGAAGATCAAGCTGGCGTGCGGTGAGAAGCATGGGAAAAACAATGCGGTCTGAGCAGGGCGCGCATTGTAGTGCCAATCCGGTTGGCTAGAGGCTGTGCTCCGAGAAGAACTCCCAAATCTGCGTGTTTGCGTCGAGATCGGTCACCCCACTCCCTCCGCAGGTCGCTTCCGAGGGGTTACTACCCGGACCGGGCCAAGTGTGGCCGCCACCTTCGATGGTACAAAGCGTGACCACGGCACTATCCTGACAGCCCCGGTAGCTCTCGCAGCTCGCGTTGCCGTTCGAGTAGGAGCTGAGCAGCGGCGGCAGCAAGCAGCGATTATTGTCGACCCAGAAATCGATCGAGTCCGATACCGGTGGGCGCTGCCCGCCCTCCGGCCCGGTGCTCGCCCCCCCCTCGAATGGCACGCAGGTGTCCGCCAGACCATGCATGTGGAAAACCGGTACTGGGCGTCCTGGTAAACACTCGAACACCGTCTCGACCGGGTCGGCGTCCAGATTGCGATCCATCATCGTCGCCGCATTGGGGGCGATCGCGGCGATACGTTCGGACAGCTCGCAGCCCAGACGGTAGGCCATCATGCCCCCGTTTGAGTGACCCGTTGCGTAGACCCGCTGCGAATCCAGCGCCAGGACAGACTCCGCGTCGTCCAGCAGGGCGGCAATCACCGCAACGTGGTCGATCTCCTGCGCGCTTGCCGGCGCGCAGCAAGAACCGGCGTTCCAGGTGCTGCGAAACCCCTGCGGGGTCATGAGCAGAAACGTGGCGTCGTCCGCAGTGTCCCGGAGCTGGGTGAATAGATCGTGTTCTCCCGCGTTCGATCCGCCGCCGTGAAGCGATACCACTAGCGGCAGATCGACGTCACTGTTCATTTCTACGCCATCCGGCACATAAAGACGATAACTGTGCTCACGACCGTCGACGGTGACCACGCGAGTGTATGAGCCGGCTCCGAGAGTCTCGCCCTCCGCCAAATCAGCGTTGCGCGTGTCCCCGCCGCAGCCGCCGAACAGCAGGACGGACGCGCAGCAGGCAAACAACCATCGTGATCGCGTCAGATACATTGAGGGCAACAGCATCATCGGATGGCCCCCAAGAATACGGGATGAGGCCGTGTGGATCTCCGGGTGGTGGCCGACATACCGCTCCGCTCACTGGCCGCGCTTGGCGCGCTTGGACCAGTTCAGCTTGCGAAACTTGTGGCCGATATCGCGTGAACGCCGGCGCTTGGTCTCGAGAATCTCGGTGTTGCGCGCCTGCTCGTCACGCAGTTCGGACAAGCTGTCCAGTCGCCGTGCTGGCAGGTCACCGCTGTCGACCGCAGCCCGCACCGCGCAACCGGGTTCCGTCTCGTGCTGGCAATCCAGAAACTGGCACTGCTCAGCCCGTTCGAACACGTCGGAAAACACGCGCGCGATACCGTGTTCACAATCCGTCAGCTGTAGCTCGCGAATACCGGGGTTGTCGATCAGCAAGCCGCCGCTCGGCAATTCGAACATGGCGCGCACCGTCGTCGTATGCCGGCCTTTGTCATCCATCTTGCGGATATCGCCCGTTTCCAGATTCGGCGCTCCAAGTGCGTTGCCCAGGGTGCTCTTGCCCACACCCGAAGAACCGACGACCGCCAGCGTTTCACCGACACGAATTGTGGACGAAAGCGTGTGCAGGCTCGCGGCATCTAGCGCGTTCACAAGATGGACGCGCACATCCTTGAGGAGGCCGCCGGCCTGGGCTGCGTAGTGCGCGGCATCATCCGTGAGGTCGACTTTCGTGAGCACGATTTCCGGCACAACATCGCAGTCGCATGCCAGAACAAGGTAACGCTCCAATCGCCGCTGGCTGAATTCCTGATTACAACTGGTGACAATGAGCAGCCGGTCCACATTGGCGGAGAGCACCTGACGGTGCACATGCTCGCCGGCGGCCTTTCGCGTGATCGCGTTCCTGCGATCAAGAATGCGCAGTAGCGCACCATCGGGCGAAAACTGGAGCCAGTCACCGACCGCCACGCCGTCCAGCCCACCAGCCAATGCGCGATCTACGCGCTTGAAGGCCACTCGGCCTCGCACCTTGATTTCGCTGCGATGCACCGCAAAAACGCGGGCGACAATCGCGTCGCCCGGAACCTGCGCCGATTCTGCAGCCGTCCAGCCCAGCAGTTCGAGATCAGCCGTCACGCCAACACCCCGTCGCTCGGTGCCGAATCGGTAGGCACGGACATGCGAACTCGCATCAAACAGCCTCCAAAGCCGCTTCGGATGAACGCAATCGCTGCCGGCCAGCGACCGACTGTTCCGCGAGCCTGTCCGCGATTAGGCCTTCGCCTGATTCGCGACCGCTTCTGCCGCAGCCTTGGCAGCGTCCTCGTCGCCCAGATAACCCTTGTCGACGACGTTGAGCTGATCGTCCAGCGTGTACTTGAGCGGGATGCCGGTGGGTATGTTCAGGCCGGTGATCTCGTCATCGGAGATCCCGTCCAGATACTTGACCATGGCACGCAGGCTGTTGCCGTGCGCTGCGACGAGTACCGTCTTGTCCGCCAGCAGGTCGGGGACAATGGCGTCGTGCCAATACGGCAGCACGCGCTCCAGCGTCAGCTTCAACGACTCGGTACCGGGCAGAACCCGCTTGTCGAGCCCCTGATAGCGACGGTCATTGGCGGGATGGCCCGGGTCGGAGACCGGCATTTCAGGCGGCGGGGTATCGTAGCTGCGACGCCACACCAGCACCTGCTCTTCGCCGTGCTTGGCGGTGGTCTCGGCCTTGTTCAGCCCCTGAAGACCGCCGTAGTGCCGTTCATTCAATCGCCAGCTGCGGCGCACGGGCACCCACAGCTGATCCGATTCCTCCATGGCGAGCTGCATGGTGCGAATCGCGCGCTTGAGCAAGGAGGTATGCACGACATCGAAGGCCAGGCCCTCATCCTGCATTAATTTGCCGGCGGCTTTGGCCTCGGCTACCCCTTTTTCGGAAAGATCAACATCCACCCAGCCCGTGAACCGGTTATCAAGGTTCCACTGGCTCTGGCCGTGTCGTAGCAGGACGAGCGTCTTCGTCATCGATGGGTCGCGTTTCGAATGAATGCTCGGATGATACCGCAGGCTTCTCGTTCACCGGCGGCGATACCGACCGAGACCGCTTGGATTGTTCACGGACAAAGCTGGCGACCTTGTCCACGGCATCGGACAGCCCACGCAGCGGCGCACCGAACACCGCCAGCATCTTCTCGTGCGACATCTTGGAATAGATGATCAGCTTCGGCTCGCCACCCTCTTCCGCGATGCGCTGAGCCAGGTCGCGCGAGTTGTTGGCATAGACCGACTGGTCATTCTCGCCGTGCAGCAGCAAGGTCGGCGGCACCTGTCCATCAACGAAATTCACCGGCTGCGACTGCGGGTGCTCGGATTCCGGACCAAACACGGCCCGCAGCTGCTCGTCTTCGATCGGCAGGAAATCGTACGGACCGGACAGCCCGATGAAACCACGCAGCCACTGCCGACTGCCGCCCTGCGCCTGCAGGAAACGGCCATCGGTTGCCAGCATCGCGGCGATGTGGGCGCCCGCCGAATGCCCCATCACGAACAGCTTGTCCGGATCGCCGCCGTAGCGCTGCGCAATCTGCCGGGTGTAGGCGACCGCCGCAGCGCCGTCTTCAACAAAGGCCGGGAACCGCACCGCCGGATACAGCCGATAATCGGGTACGACGGCGACAAAGCCGCGCGACGTCAGGGCTTGTGCGACGAACTCGTAGAGCTCCTTGCTGCCATCGCTCCAGCGGCCGCCGTAGAAAAACACCACCACCGGGGCGCCGCTCGCATCCGTGGGCGAGTAAATATCGAGCTTCTGCCGCGGCTCCGGGCCGTAGGACAGATTGGTCGCCTTTTCCAGCCCACGTTGCGGCGTGAACGCGTTCAGCACCTTCTGCCCGGCGCAGCCGGTCAGCAGCATCACGGCCAAGCCGGTCAACGCCAGGGCGCGTCCTGCGCCGTTTGCAAAGCCTGTCATGTCATCGTCACCAGCTCTTCAGCACTCGTCGGGTGGATGGCCACCGTCTCGTCAAAATCACGCTTGGTCGCGCCCATCTTCATGGCCACGGCGAAGCCCTGCAGCATTTCATCGGCCCCGCCACCGAACAGGTGGCAGCCGACGACACGTTCGTCGTCGCCCACGCAGACCAGCTTGAAACAGCTGATCTGCTTGTTGTCCAGCACGCCGTAGTACAGGGAGCGGAAGGTGGATCGATACACCTTGACCGCATCACCGAACTGCTCGCGCGCCTGCTGCTCGGTCAAACCGACCGTGCCGATGGTGGGTGAGGAGAACACCACCGTCGGGATCATGTTCATGTCCAGATGCCGGCCTGTCTGGCCGCCGAATACACGGTCCGCCAGCCGTCGACCGGCTGCAATCGCTACGGGCGTCAGCGCCGGCCCGCCGGTCACGTCACCCACCGCGTAAACGCCAGACTGATTGGTGTTCTGGTAGGCATCGACCGGCACAAAGCCGCGTTCGTCCATTTCGATACCCGCTGCGTCCAGCCTCAGCGCTTGGGTTTCGGGGGAACGACCCACTGCCCAGAGGACCTGATCCACGCGCAGAGGTTCCGGAGCGCCGTGGTGGACCAGCAGGTCCTCGCCGTCGCGTTCGACCTTCGACACCGGACTGTTCGCGAGCATCCGCACCTTCTGGTCGCTCATCGCCTCGGCCAGTAGCGGGCCCAGCATGGCGTCGAAATCACGCAGCACGGTGTCGCGGCGGAACAGCAGATTGGTCTGGCTGCCCAGCGCCGCGAGAATGCCCGCAAGCTCGACGGCGATGTAGCCGGCACCCACGACAGCCACCCGTGGCGGCAAGGCCTCAAGCGCGAAAAAACCATCGGAATCGATGCCCAATTCGGCGCCCGGTATCTGCGGGCGGCTCGGCCGTCCGCCCACGGCCACCAGCACATGCTCGGCTTCGAACTCGGCCTGGTCGACACGCACACGCCGCGGGCCTACGAACTGCGCCGCGCCCCGCACCACCTCCACGCCTTCGCGATCCAGGTTCGAATCGTAGATCCCATTGAGCCGGCGAATGTAGGCCTCACGCCGCTCAACCAGGCGGCCCCAGTCGTGGGTCATGGGATTACCGTCGAACCCGTAGTCAGGCATGTCGCTCATGGACTTGGCTAACCTCCCGGCCTGCCACATCACCTTTTTCGGCACGCAGCCAACATTGACGCAAGTGCCGCCCATGCGGCCCCGCTCAATCAGAATCACCCGGGCACCATGCTTGGCGGCCCGCCGCGCGGTGGCGACGCCGGCGCTGCCGCCACCGATCACCAGAAAGTCTGTTTTCGTTGTCATTCCATGAATCCTTGGCATGTCGTCTGGCGCAATCTCACGAGAATCTGCGACCGACGATAGGGATTGGCTCCTGCAATGAGATGAAAGTTTCCGGGTTCGCGTTGTGACCGGACCGGTCAGGGCCTAGACTTTTGCAATCGAACCGCGGGGAATCGGGGATGGAATCTGCATCGAGTGCGATCAGCACGTTCGTTTTCTGGGGCATTGCCCTCGGCGCTGTGCTGTATGGCATCGTCATTTACAACAATCTGGTCAATCTGAAGCACGCCGTCAGCAAGGCGTGGAGCAACATCGACGTGTTGCTCAAGCAGCGTCACGACGAGCTGCCAAAGTTGATCGAGACCTGCAAACAGTACATGAAGTTCGAGCAGGAAACGCTCGAAAAAGTGATGCAGGCACGCTCGGCCGCGCAGGCGGCAAGAGCCAATGGCGACGTCAAGGGCGTCGGCCAAGCCGAGACCCAGATGCGGCTCGGGCTGGGCAATTTGTTCGCGGTGGCCGAGGCCTATCCGGAGCTCAAGGCAAACCAATCGTTCCAGCAATTGCAGGCCCGCATCACCGGCTTGGAGAACGCCATTTCCGATCGTCGCGAGTACTACAACGAGACCGTGAACAACAACAATGTGCGCATCGAGCAGGTGCCTGATGTGCTGATCGCGCGCATCTTCAATTTCAAGTCGGCGGATCTGCTGGAATTCTCGGAAACCGAGAAGGCGGACGTGGACGTGCGCGCCCTGTTCAGTTGAGGCCCAAGACGCCCGCCCGGGCTGACTGACACCACAGGTGGACGCACTGCTAACGGACATCGCCACCGCTCCGAATGGCGAATTCTGGTTCTGGACCGGCGCCCTGATCGTCGCGGCGCTGGTCACGCTGTGCATCAGCTTTCTGTTTCTGAAGCGTTCGCGGCTGATCACCGATACGCCCACGGCCAAGATCCGATCAGCCCCGCAGGGCTATGTGGAGCTCACCGGCTACGGCAAGATGCTGGACGGCCCGCCAATCCACGCGCCGCTGACCCACGCCCCCTGCGTCTGGTGGTGGTTCAAGATCGAGGAGCGCCGGACTTCACACTCGAACGGACGCCGCACGACGCGCTGGGTCACCATCGACCAGGGCCGCTCCGACGCCCTGTTCCTGTTGGTCGACGACACCGGGGAGTGCATCGTCGACCCGGAGGCTGCCCAGGTCATCCCCGGCATTCGCCACCGCTGGCATGGGACGTCATCGCGACCGCGCAGTGGCCCCAAGAGCGGCTCGTTCGGGCTGTTCGGCCGCTACCGCTATATCGAGCACAGCATTCCTCTGCTGCACCCCATCTATGCACTGGGCCAGTTTCGCTCTCAGGGCGTGCATCACGCGTTCGACGAACAGGCGGATGTTCGCGAACTGCTTGCCGAATGGAAACGCGATGAAGCAGCCTTGCTGCATGAGTTCGACGCCGACGGCAACGGCGAAATTGATCTGACGGAATGGGAACAGGTGCGCGCCAGGGCGGTGGAGCAGGTGCGCGCCAAGCTCGCCGAGCAGGCGGCGCAACCCGACATTCACGTGCTGGCCCGCTCAGCCAACCGCAAGCCCTTCCTGATCTCCGCGGTACCACAGGAAAAGCTCGTCCGTCGCTACCGTCTGCAGGCAGCGCTGGGCTTTGCCGGATTCCTGCTGTCCGGCTCGGCCGCGACCGCGGCGCTGGTCGCACGCGGCCTGCTCTGACCCCATGGGCAGGGACGGCGGCGCGCCGCCTGCGTGATAGAGTTTCGCCCCGTTTTTTCACCGCCGATGCCCGCATGAGCAACCCTTTGCTGGAGATGATTCGCGGCCGCGATCTGCCGCCGTTCTCCGACATTCGCCCGGAACATGCCGAACCAGCGCTGGATGCCGTGTTGCAGGCCAACCGCGACGCGATCCGCGAACTCGAACAAGTGGAATCGCCGAGCTGGACAAACTTTGTCGCGCAGCTCGAACAGCTGGACAACGACCTGCACCGCGTGTTCTCGCCGGTGAGCCATCTCAACGGTGTCGCGAATACCCCGGAGTGGCGCAGCGCCTATAACGTCTGCCTGCCCAAGCTCTCGGCCTACTCAACCGAGATGGGACAGAACCAGGCGCTATACCAGCGTTTTGCGCAGATCGCCGAGTCCGCGGACTTCGCCGGGTTGCCGACACCACGCAAGACCATCATCGAACACGCGATTCGTGATTTCCGACTGGCGGGTGTGCATCTGCAAGGTGAGCAGCGCTCACGCTATGCCGAAATCCAGCAACAGCTTTCGGTGCTCCAGACGCGGTTCCAGGAACAGGTGCTCGATGCCACCGAAGCCTGGGTGTGGCAGACCGACCATGTCGAGGATCTCGACGGGCTGCCGCAACGCGCCCTGGATGCCGCGGCGGAAGCCGCCAAGGCGAGGGAATTGAGCGGGTATGCGGTCACGCTTGATGCGCCGAGCTATATCGCGGTGATGACCTACGCCCAGGATCGAAGCCTGCGCGAGCGCGTCTACACCGCCTACGCGACCCGTGCCTCCGACCAGGGGCCCAAGACCGGCGACTGGGACAACGCACCGGTCATCCAGGACATTCTGGATCTGCGCCAGGAGCTGGCCGCGCTGGTCGGCTACCCGACCTACGCCGACTATTCGCTGGCGACCAAGATGGCCGACTCACCGGCCGCGGTCGAGCAGTTCCTGCTGGATCTGGCCACCAAGGCGCGACCCGCGGCGCAATCCGAGCTGGATGCGCTGGCCGGCTTCGCGACCAGCGTCGGTGGCCCCTCCACGCTGGAACCCTGGGACGTCGGGTTCTACGCCGAGCAGTTTCGCGAGGCAACACTGGGGCTGTCCGAGGAGATGCTGCGGCCCTACTTCCCTGCGCCGCAGGTGCTCACGGGGATGATGGCGGTTGCAGAACGACTCTATGGCGTGCGCTTCCAGGCGGTGGATGACGCGAATGTGTGGCATGCCGATGTCACCGCCTACGCGGTGGTCGACGACCATGGCCAGCGACGCGGCCTGTTCTATGTCGACCCCTACGCGCGGCCGGGCAAGCGCGGCGGCGCCTGGATGGACGACTGCCAGGGCCGCTACCGCACCGACACGATCGATCAGCTGCCGATCGCCTTCCTGGTCTGCAACTTCGGAGGGCCGGTAGACGGCAAGCCCGCCTGTTTGTCGCATAGCGAGGTCGAGACGCTATTCCATGAGTTCGGCCATGGCCTGCATCACCTGCTGACTCAGGTCGATGAGCTATCGGTCTCGGGCATCAATGGCGTGGCCTGGGACGCTGTCGAGTTACCCAGCCAGTTCATGGAAAACTGGACCTACGAGCGCGAGGCGCTGGACAGCTTCGCCCGTCATGTCGACACCGGCGAGCCCATCCCCGATGCGCTGCTGAACAAGCTGCGGGCGGGACGCCGCTTCCAGGCCGGCATGGCGACGGTCCGCCAGCTGGAGTTCGCGCTGTTCGATCTGCGACTGCATCGCGACCACGTCCGCGGGGAAGCCGCGAAAGTGCTGGACACGCTCGCTCAGGTCCGCAGCGAGGTGGCGGTGATTCATCCACCGAGCTGGCATCGTTTCCCCTGCAGCTTTTCGCATATCTTCGCCGGTGGCTACGCGGCGGGTTACTACAGCTACAAGTGGGCGGAGCTGCTCGCGGCCGACGCCTTCGAGTTGTTTGTTGAACGCGGCGTGTTCGACACGGAGGCTGCTACCCGCTTCCGCGACAATATCCTCGCCAAGGGTGGCAGCCGTCCAGCTGCCGAGTTGTTCGAGGCCTTTCGCGGGCGGCCGCCGGAGCCGGAAGCCCTGCTGCGCCTGCATGGACTGGCCGCATGAGCGCGCCCACACGCATCGCGACCTGGAACGTGAACTCGCTGAACGTGCGCCTGCCGCATCTGCTGCAGTGGTTGGGCGAGGACGGTGTCGACATCGTCGCGATTCAGGAAACCAAGCTGACCGATGATCGCTTCCCGGTCGAGGCCCTGCAGGAAGCCGGCTGGCACTGTGCCTGGCATGGTCAGAAAACCTACAACGGGGTCGCCCTCGTCAGTCGCGAGCCGATCAGCGACGTCGTCACCGGCATTCCCGGCTTCGACGATACCCAGGCTCGGGTGATCGCCGGGACCATCGGTGATATCCGCACGCTTTGCGTCTACGTGCCGAACGGCCAGGCGGTGGGATCGGACAAATACGCCTACAAGCTGGAATGGCTCGCCGCCCTACGCGACTACGTGGTGAACATACTCGCCGAACACCCGAATCTGGTGGTGTCCGGCGACTTCAACATCGCACCCACCGAGGCCGACACCCATGACCCGGACCGCTGGGAAGGCCACATTCTCTGCAGCGACGCCGAACGCGCCGCCCTCCAGGCGCTGCTGGACACCGGCCTGACGGACGCATTCACCCGGATCGACCCGCCGGAACAGCGCTTCACCTGGTGGGATTATCGACAGGGCGGTTTCCGTCGGGGGCTCGGCCTGCGGATCGATCATCATCTGATCAGCGAACCGCTGCTCCAGCGATTCGACAGCTTCGCCATCGATATCGAGCCACGCCGCTGGGAGCGCCCGTCCGACCACACGCCGGTGGTCTGCGGCCTGCGCTGACCGTATCTGGAACCACCGTCAATGTCAGACCAGCAGCCCTGCACAGCGCTGTCCTTGAACTGAGAACAGGGTCACGCTCGGATGTGGCTGCGAAGTAAACCGCGGTCTACCATCCGGAAAAGCATAGAAGGCCCGTCAGACCGCGCAGCGCGGAGGATATGAAATGGGGCAACAGGCACATTACGACGTCACTGGCACAGTCCACCTGGCGGACCCAAAGGCGGTTGAAACCGCCGTACTCGACCTGTTGACGCATCGCTTCACCGCGGTTGATGTCGCCCTGATCTCCCGTGCATTCCAGACGTTTAGCGCATTGTTCGCCGGTCTGCTGCCGGGCTTCAAAGGCTGCGACACCTGGTACCACGATGCCCAACACAGCCTGGATGCCACGCTGGCCTTCGCACGCCTGCTCGATGGCTACGAGCAATCCGTGCCGCCGGCGGAGCAACTGGGCACCGAGCGCGCCATGCTGGGCGTGATCATCGCCTTGTTTCATGATGCCGGTTATGTGCGCTCCGACCGTGATGTCGGCCACCGCAACGGCGCTGAATTCACGCTCTGCCATGTCGCTCGCAGCGGTGCATTCATCAGCGATTTTCTAAAGGGCACGCAGCTGGAGAAGTACGCCGACGTGTCACGTCAGATCGTGCATTTCACCGGCTACGAAATTGCGCTGGACAAGATCCGCGTCTCAGATCCGCGTGACCGGCATCTCGGCTATTTCCTCGGCACGGTCGATCTGCTCGCCCAGATGGCCGACGCCTGCTATCTGGAAAAGTGCTGGCACCACCTGTATCGCGAGTTTTCCATCTGCGGGCTGGCGGGCGACGCGCAGCCAGGGCGGCCGAAACCGGTCTACAGCTCGGCCGAGGACCTGATGCGCAAGACCCCGGACTTCAATCGGATGGTCTGGAAGGACCGGCTCGATGGTTATTTCGAAGGCTGCTACCGCTATCTGAACGCACACTTCAACGGCGACAACCCCTACGTGAACGCCATCGATGAGCATGTCGCCCGGCTCGACCATCTTTTGGCCGACGACGCCTTGCACGAATTACGGCACGAACCGGAAGTGATCGGCGCCGCGCAGCTGCGCTCGACCCTGAACTCACCTCCGGCTGCCTGATCCGTCGTGACGGGCTCATCGGCCTGCCACTGGACGGGGCCCGTCAAGCACACGACCCTTCAGAAACAGAGCACCTCACAATCGCTCCCTGCGTGGTGGCGCGACAAGGCAGGTCGGCGGCCGCCGCTAAGTTCAAGCAAGCAATCGGGACCCTGGAATTCCTGACGAGTGCCAGGGAGCGCGTGGTCTACCTGTAGCCGCGAGCATGGCGTGTACGCAATCGCTTTGCTTGGCAACAGGATACCCATCGACACACGCCAGCGATTTCCGCTCAACAAAGGTCGCGGTCGGCATCTGCAAGACGCCGACCGCGACCTTCAACCCACCCTCAAGATTTATTTGGGTTGACCTTCCAACATCCTCCGGGCGTCTAACGGCTTCACCAACACCGCCTTACGTTTTCCCGGCGACGGCGCCACACCTTCGACGGGCACCGCGGATTCGGAGTAATCGTAGAAACGTGGCAGGTAGGTCGCCGAACTCTCGGCCGTCCCATCCGAACGCACTTCCATCCAATAGAAGCGCCCGTCGGACAGCGTCATCGGAAACAGTTCCCGCCGGTCCCAGACCAGACATCCGCTCGAATCGGGATCGCAGCTCGGCACGTATGTTTCCTCATCGTAAGTACGTCGCACCAATACCGAGCCGTCAGCCGTCAATTCCCAGAAAAACGCCAAGTAGGGATCGTTTTGATCGTCGTCATAGCGTTCAGTCTCGTTTCCGTCCTCGTCGGTTTCGATGTAGTTGTCGAACTGAGAGCCCGTACCGTCCGCGTCGAATCTCAGGCCGAAGCCAACGACATCAGCTTCAGGCATCTCTTCCTCTCCCACGCCGAACTGATAGTAGTAACCGGGAATATCCGATTCCACGAATGCAGCTTGCTCGTTGCACAGCGCGAGCCCAGTATCGATTCGGCGGTGTCCATCGGCGCCCAGCGCATCAGCAATCCAGATCTGACCGCAGGCGTCGATATCGCGGACGAAGCGGTACGACATCTCCGTGCCACCAGTGAAGGACAAGGACAAACCGTTTTCGGCTTCCGTCCAGGTGAAGCCGTCCGCCCAGAATGTCGATTCCCCCATGCCCCCCGCAATAAAGCCGAGAACGTCCGCAGCCAACCCGCCGGGCGGCGAAACCGCTTCGTCAGTGTTATAAACATTCACGCCAATCGACCGACCCGACACGCCATTGACTGGAGGAAAGACCTCGGTTTCGCGTTCGTCGACGAGATACCGCTTTGCAAACACGTATGTCGTCTCGGTAGGCACTACCATCGGGTAGTCAGGGTAGCTCTTGACTACAGTGCGTCGAACCTGCGCAAGGTCGTTGCCCAACGGCACGAGCTCGATAAGTCGCGTCTCGTAAAGAACCCGGTCATAGGCGCCGGATCCGTTGTATTCGTCAACTTCGGTTGCGAAATCGGTCGACACCTGGATGCCATTGCCATCCTGCTGCCAAGTGGTTTCAGACGTCTCGGCAGCGTTGTATGCCAAGCCGGTTCCGTCGGGTTTGAACTCGAATACTTCGCCAAGGTTGAAGTAGTTGAAGGCGTCTTCTGGCACCTGGTATATCGTCAGTGCACGCGCTGGAACGACAATTCCATCGCTTTGGTCAACCACGTCCGCATCGTCCGCAGTTTCCATCTGAGCCTTCCTCAAATCCTCCGCCCCCTCTTCGGTACTCATCACCTCCTCAACGAAGGTCTCGACGGCCTCCTCACTCGAGGCAAATGACAAGGTGTCGTCGAATTCGTCGGGTAGTGCGTATTCTTCTCCCATATCCACAATCAACTTGATGACGCCAGCCGTGTCGAGCAATGGTTCGGGATCGACGTTGGAAATCGCATCGTTCAATTCCGCATCTGAATTCAGATCATCGCCAATCAATACCGACTCGGATGTGCTCAGATGAGTGACATTGACTCGAATGTTTTCACCGGAATCCAGAACACCGTCGTCGTTCGACTGTGTAATCAATGTGTCGAGGGAATGAAGTTGACTGCGGAAGGCCACAAATTCCTGACCCTCTGAACCCTGGGCTTCTATAAGCACCGGCAGGGTACCGCTCTCGAGCGGCACATCCACGAGTTCCAACGAATAAGCACCCTCGCCATCAGCAACCGCACTGAACTCCACGCCCCCGACCGTTGCGGTAACTACCGCATTCGGTATTGGAGCGTCAGTCACCTTTCCGGCGATTGTTAGCGACAGGGTCTGAATCGGTGGCTCAGGCTCGCCGCTGTCACCACCGTCACTCCCACCGCATCCGGCCAGGTACATCGCAACGCAAAAAGCCGCGCCCATTCCAATTAGTTTTTTCCCAGTCATTGAACACCTCTTCTAGTCACTTGGAAATTGATGTTTGGCGCGATCCGCTATCGCATCCCTAACACCGACCAATAGCCTGCCGCGGCTGCTCCGCCACGTCCTCAAGCCTGCTTCAAGAACTCTTCAAGCCGCTCTTTCCAAGCGTCACTGACGCGCGACATGCGAAAAAGCGGGAGTTTTATTTCTTCATGATTGCGATGGTCGCCAATTTGTTCTTTACCCAATCGACGACGGACGCTGACGAATGTCCTGTAACGCTTCGTTCATTTTGAACAGCACGATCAGCAATTCACACCAGATACGAACTCCCAGCGCACCACCACCGATAATGCACAGGCCACGTAAAAACCCGCCAAATGAAAATCCACCGAACCCAAAGAACATGGAACCAATGCCGCTGAAGGCGACGACGAGCAGCAGCAACCAATACACGAAGGTGATGATCCTCGGCGTGATCATCGAATCGAAAAACAACACTTGTCTCATGGTGGTCTCTCCTACTGAATACGACGAACCAGGTTTCCTTCTTGCCAATCAAGCCTCGCTTCTCTGTCTTCTTCTGAACTTCCGATGAGGCCCGTGCACGCGTGGATAGCTCTTGAATCAAGCGCAACTTCTCCGCGATGCGTGCCTTCAGTCGGTTGGCCTGAAGTCAGGTTTCGTAGTCCTCAGTGCGAACCTCAACCCGACGTTGCAGCAAGGCCACAAAGCCCTTGCATAAGGCGACCCCCCACCCATACCCGAGCCCCCAACCCCAACCACCCCCACCGCCTGCCCCTGTCGACCAGGAATTGGTGCTTGAGCGACAGTAGTCATATGAGCGGCCACCATTGAGCGGAAGCACTGACTTGATCTCCAAGTTTTCTTCCATGCACCGCTGAGCAAGCAACGCTAGGCCTCGCTCCATCGACTGCTCATTGATCGTCCAGTCGCTGCGGTCCCAGATTCCCTTGTCAAACCTCCTGTTCTCGATTTTTTTGGATACGCAGTCATTTTCGACTTTCCATACAAACCATTCCGTTTCAAACAGAATTGGCATCGTTATCCCCTTCAGGCGGTTAATTCGACGAGCCCTGACCGGATGAAAACCGCTCAAAAACCCAACGGCGTCTTCGTTTCCTGACTCGTCTCGTCGTAAAGGAAATGCTCCACGACGTCGTCTTCATCGAAAATGATCGTGAGCTTCTGAAAGTCCGTGTCACTACCACCCAGAAACGAACCTACGACAGGAATGTAGGTCGCCGGATTCACCGTCGTCTTCGAGTACTGGTAATAAAACTCTCGATTGCCGTCTGACGTCAGGCCGGTCTGAATCGGGTCACCGAACATGGCTCTCACTTCTGCCAAGGTGGTGACGCCTTCCTGAAGCTTGGCGACATTGTCGGGTTTGATCTGTGCGGATCCCCCGGCCGCAATGCAGCCCGTCAGTGCCAGACCGAGCGTCAGCATGGTGATCACCCGCGCCCAGGCTATTCCCGTTTTCAATTTCATCGTGACTCCCTCTTGGTTATGAAACGCTGATGCACGAGAAGACGACGGGCATTGGTGCGGTTGAAACAAACTCCTGACGCGAACCTATGCCGGCCAACCTCGAGTTCCGACCAAAAGACTGCCGGCATTGACACCCGCGAGTCCTCAAGCCGGTTTCAAGAAACCTTCAAGCCGCTCTTTCCGAGCACCGCTGACACGCGGTATGGTTAAAAAAACTCGGTATACCGAGTCGGGGAATCAGCTGGATTCGGCGTTTTTTTAAACGACGCTTGGGGAATGGTGAAATGAGCGAAGGCAGCCACCTGTATCGCTGGCGGTTCGGCGACATGCAGTTCGATGAGGCGAGACTGGAACTGCGTGTGTCGGGACTGCCGGTCGACGTCGAACAAAAACCGCTGCAAGTCCTTGCCCAGTTGCTACGACACGCGGGCGAAGTCGTCACCAAGGAAGAATTGTTCGAGACGGTGTGGCAGGGACGGGTGACCGTCGATCATGTCCTGGCCACCGCGATCGGCAAATTGCGCAAGGTTTTCGGAGACGATGGCACGAAACTCATTGTCACCGTTCCCAGGGTGGGATACCGACTGGCCATTCCGGTCGAACGCGTGGCAGTCGGCCGCCGCCACACCAGTCAGATGGATCTGACCCCGGGGGCGAAAGTGCCCGGCCGCGACCACTTTCAGCTGGAACGCCAGCTCAGCCCTTCCGGCAGCAGTGAAGTCTGGCTGGCACGCCACAGTAAGACGGGCGAGCAACGCGTCTACAAGTTTAGTCCCGACGGCAGCCGGCTGTCCTCCCTCAAGCGCGAGGCGACACTGTTCCGCGTTCTGCGCGAAAGCCTGGGGGAGCGTGACGATTTCGTCCGCATCATCGACTGGAATTTCGAAACCGCTCCGTTCTTTCTCGAATGCGAATTCGGCGGACAAAACCTGTCAGATTGGGCACAAACTGGTGACGCGCTAGACGATATGTCCCTGGATGAGCGCCTGGCGTTCTTCATCCAGATTTGCGACACCGTTTCCGCGGCACATAGCGTCGGGGTCCTTCACAAAGACCTGAAACCCGGCAACGTACTGGTAACCGGTGAAGACGGTGCCTGGCGCACACGTTTGACCGATTTCGGCAGTAGCCGTCTGCTGGAGCCCGGGCGGCTGGACGAGCTCGGGATCACCAATCTGGGCCTGACACTGACTCAAGGCATCGGCGGAGACTCCAGCAGCGGCACGCCGCTCTATCTGGCACCTGAACTCGTCGCGGGACACGCGCCCACGGTACAAAGCGACGTCTACGCGCTGGGCATCATGCTCTACCAGATACTCGTCGGCGATCTGTCTCGCCCCATGGCGCCGGGATGGGAGCGCGATATTGCCGACGAGTTACTTCAAGAAGATGTCGCTCGGGCGACCGACGGCCATCCTGCGCGTCGGTTACCGAACGTATCGGAACTGACGAAACGACTGCGAACACTGGAATCACGTCATAGTGAGCGCCAGCACATTGCCGACGCAGAACTGCAGAACCGGATTGCAGCACAAACTCTAGAACGCGCGAAAGCCAGGCGGCCTTGGATCGCAGCGACCATAGGCATGCTGGTCGTCGGATTAGCGACTACGTTATGGCTATTCGAGCAAAGCGATCGTGCCCGTGTCCAGGCAGAACAGGAGCGCCGGCGCGCAGAGGCCACGGTGGCGTTTTTGACCGACGATATAATTGGGGGAGCCAACCCTGGTCGCGCCGGTTTCGAAAAAAACCCAACTGTCCAAGAGTTGCTAGAACTCGCCTCCAATCAGATTGAGCAGCGCTTTGCCGACGAACCCGCCACCGAGGCCGCCGTCTGGCAAGCAATGGGAGATGCAGCATTTGCCATTCATCAGTTCCGAGACGCGAAAGAATACTTCCAAAATGCGGTGAAAAGCAGCGAAGTAGCGTTCGGCGAGAGCGATACTCGAATCGCCGCCGCCTTGTATAACGTGGCACTGGCGCAGTCATATGCTGAAGACGCCAAATCGTTAAACTTAGTAAAAATAACTCTGGAGCGCGCGGACACATTAGCCGGGGAACAAGTCAATAAAAC
Source organism: Abyssibacter sp. (assembly GCA_023146115.1). Classification (GTDB taxonomy): domain Bacteria; phylum Pseudomonadota; class Gammaproteobacteria; order Nevskiales; family OUC007; genus Abyssibacter. The sequence goes on from JAGLCS010000025.1 coordinate 44,210, forward strand.
TTCGGAACTTGCACTGCTCGCGGCACGTGCACACGCCGGCTACCATGCAACAAAACTCGAACCAGCGCTGGCACTGCCATATCTCGAGAAAACCGCCAGCCTGCTCCAGCGTTTGCGGCCAGAGGCACGACTGGAACGATTTAGTGTGCAGTCGCAAATTACCGAAGCACTCCTTCGGCAAGGCAAGCCGGAAGCAGCGATGAAACGCGCGCAATCGCTAATACAGCAAATGGATCAGACTCCAACCGATGGCGGTCAAGAGCTGCGTGCAAACGTTCAAATGATGCTGGCGCGAAGCCTCAGAGCCTTACACCGATTCGATGAGGCCGTCCGAGCGGCGGAGTTGGCCCTTGAGAACGCCGCTTCCGTAAACCCCGATTCGAGGACCGTCCTGCTAATCCGCTCTCAACTGGCAGCAATATACGACGAGGCCGGTGACTGTGAGCAATCTCTCGAAGTGATGCGAGAAGTTAGCGCTGAGGCAACCCGGCTGGTCGGACTAAACAATCGTTTTACATTGATCGAAAATGGGAATCTCGGCTTCAAGGAATATGAGTGCGGCGATCCCGCGGTGGGGCTGGCACTCGTTGAGGAGGTTGGGGAGACACTTCGGGTCGCCAACGGGAACGATGATACTGCTTCGCAAGCCTTTCGGGTGTTCGCAGCTGAAGCCTATGCAGACAAAGGACAATATGATCGCAGCCTTGCGCTGCTGGACGGTCTGGAGCCCGCCAAGTTGGTCGCGGCGCAAAGCGAACCCGAATGGGCGGCGCGCCTCGAAGCGATTCGTGGCCAGGCGCTGCTGGGGAAAGGGAAATACGCCGAAGCAGTTGCACTGCTGAAAGCAGCAATCCCACAACTCAGGAAGCTACACGGCGATCCGGAGGCGATAGAAAAGTATGAGAGATGCTTGGAGACCGCACGCGGCGAACTGACACTATCGAAAAGATAGGCCTGCCAAGTTGGGTGTGTGCCGCGCTACTCGCACTCACCCGCCTTGATCTGCTCGTCGACCTCCTTCGAGCCGGGCACGAACACGCGAGCGGCGATGATTCCGATCTCGAACAGGATGTAGGCCGGCAGCGCGAGCAGGGTTTGCGACACGATATCCGGCGGCGTCAGCAGCATCCCCAGCGTGAATACAGCGACCAGGACGTAGGGCCGTTTCGCCCGTAGCTGACCGGGCGTCGTGAACCCGGCCCAAACCATCAGCACGATGGCGACCGGTGTCTCGAACGCCGCTCCGAATGCCAGGAACAGCTTGATGATGAAATCGAGATAGCGGCTGATGTCGGTCATGACCGCGACGCCTTCCGGCGCAACCGAGACCAGAAAGCCGAAGATCAACGGAAAGACGACAAAGTAGGCGAATGCCATACCGAGGTAGAACAACAGCGTGCTGGTGAGCAGCAGAGGCACTGCCAGGCGCTGTTCCCGCTTGTACAGGCCCGGCGCCACGAACGCCCAGACCTGATACAGAATCCAGGGCATGGACAAGACCACGGCCAGCAGCATCGCCAGCTTGAACGGCGTCAGGAACGGAGCCGCCACCTCGGTGGCGATCATGCTGGTGCCGGCGGGCATCTGCGCCAGCAGCGGCACGGCGATAAACGAAAAGATCGGCTGAGCGAAAAACGCGAGCGGCAGGAATACCACCAGCACGCCGGCCATCGCCTTCATCAGCCGGGTGCGCAGTTCCAGCAGATGGGACAGTAGCGGTGCATCGCCGCCCAAGGTGTCACTCACCTGGCGCAGCCTGCTTGGTGGCCTTTTCCTGCGAAGATGTCGAGGTCGTCCCATCGTCAGATTTCGTATCCAGATCCGCGACGGATTCCTTCATCATCCGCTGCGCTTCAGCAAAGGACTTGGCGGCTTCCGACTTACGCGTCTCGCGTTCCAGTTCGGTGGTGAGATTACGGACAAAGGCGCGTGCACGGCCGGTCCACTGCCCGACCGTACGCGCTGCCTGGGGCAGTCGCTCGGGACCGAGCACGATGAGTGCGATGCTGAAGATCAGCAGCAACTCCCAGAAGCCGATGTCGAACATGGCAGAGCCGACTCCGTACGATCAGGAAGACTGACGCTCGCCGGTCTTGCTGGTCGCTTCAGTGCTTTCGGACTTCTCGGCCGAGATGGATGCCGGGTCGTCGGTCTCTTCGGATTTCGCCTGCTCCTCCTCGCCGTCTTTCATCGCCGATTTGAAGCCCTTGATCGCGCCGCCCAGATCACCGCCCAGATTGCGAACCCGCTTGGTGCCGAACACCAGCAGCACGATCGCCAGAATGATCAGAAGCTGCCACATGCTGATGCCGCCTAATCCCATTGCTACTTGCCCTCCGCGGCTCTTGCCGCTTTCTCGTCCAAACCCGACACGCCGAAGCGACGCTGCAATTCTGCCAGCACCGCCGCCGCATCGAGCCCATGGTGATTCAACAAGACCATCGTGTGAAACCAGAGGTCGGCCACTTCGTGCACCAAAGCCTCAGGCTGATCATCCAGACCCGCGATGATCACTTCCGCCGCTTCCTCGCCAACCTTTTTGCCCACCGCTGCCGGCCCGCCTGCGTGCAGACGTGCGACATAGGACTGGTCAGGAGAGGCGTGCCGCCGCTCTGCGAGTATCGCGTCGAGCTGGGCGAGGATGTCGGAAGAAGACATATTGCACCGTCTGCAGATTGCAGAATCGTGACGTTCGGCGTAATCGCCGTGGCTAACGCCGAACTTGCACGCCGCGTTCGGCGAGAAAATCCTTGGCTTCGCCCACGGTGTGCTGACCGAAATGAAAGATGCTGGCGGCCAGCACCGCGTCGGCATGACCGGCGACGAGGCCATCATACAGGTCCTCCAGAGCCCCCACACCGCCTGACGCGATCACCGGAACGGGGACCGCATCGGCCACGGCCCGCGTCAGATCCACATCAAAGCCTTCCTTGGTGCCATCGCGATCCATGCTGGTCAGCAGGATTTCACCGGCGCCGAGTTCGACCAGTCGTTGCGCCCATTCCACCGCATCCATACCGGTCGATTTGCGGCCGCCGTGGGTGTAGACATGCCAGCCGGCTGGCATGTCGTCCTGCTTGCGGCGCTTTTTCGGTCGGCGAGCGTCGATCGCGCCGACAATGCACTGCGAGCCATAACGCTCCGCGGCTTCCGAGACGAACTCGGGACGATCAACCGCGGCGGTGTTGATCGACACCTTGTCGGCGCCCGCGTTGAGCAGCGCGCGCACGTCGGCGTTGGTTCGAACGCCCCCGCCGACCGTCAGCGGGATGTAGATCTGCGCGGCCGCGGCCTCAACCACGTGAATCAGCGTTTCCCGGTTGTCCGAACTCGCGGTGATGTCGAGGATCACCAGTTCGTCAGCCCCTTGCTGGTCATACCGGCGCGCAACCTCGACGGGGTCACCCGCATCCTTGATATCAACGAACTTGACGCCCTTGACCACGCGGCCCTTGTCCACATCGAGACAGGGCACGATGCGCTTGGCCAGACCGCTGGTCATGACTGTGATTGGACCTCGTCAACCACGGCCTGGGCTTCAGCCAGATCGAGCTTGCCTTCATAAAGAGCCCGGCCGATGACGGCGCCCGCGACGCCGGACTCGCCAAGCCCGGCCAAGGCGCGGATGTCCTCGATGCTGGAAATGCCGCCTGAGGCGAACACGGGCACGGCGACGGCCTCGGCCAACTCCTTGGTGCCGGGCACATTGACGCCCTGCATCATGCCGTCGCGCTCGATATCGGTGTAGATGAAAGCTTCGGCGCCGTCTCGTTCAAAATGCTGCGCCAGATCCAGCAGATCATGCTGGGAAAGCTTGCTCCAGCCGTCGACCGCGACCTTGCCGTCACGCACATCCAGACCGACCAGAATGTGGCGCGGAAACTCGATGCACAGATCCGCGAGCAGATGCGGCTCGTTAATGACCTTGGTGCCAAGAATCACGTACTGCACGCCGGCTTCGAGGCAGGCGACCACGGCGTCTTCATCGCGAATGCCTCCACCGACCTGGACCGGAATGTCGCCCGCAGCCTCGGTGATGGCCTGGATCGCCGCCAAGTTTCTCGGCTCACCGGCCTTGGCACCGTCCAGATCGACCAGATGCAGGCGCCGGGCACCAGCCTTGATCCACTGCTTGGCCACATCGACGGGATCGTCGGAAAAGACCGTGACATCGTCCATGCGCCCCTGGCGCAGGCGGACACACTGACCGTCTTTCAAATCAATTGCGGGTATTAAAAGCATGTTAGGCCTGCCCGTCCCAGTGCACGAAGTTGGCGAGAAGCGTCATTCCGGCTCCTTGGCTTTTTTCCGGATGAAATTGAACAGCGAATAGATTCGGTTTGATCAGCATGGAGGCGAAATCCACGCCATGCCGGGTCATGCCCAGCGTGTCCGCATCGTGCACCGGCCGAGCACGGTAGCTATGGACGAAGTAAAACCACGCATCCTCTGACACACCGTCGAGCAAGGGGTGTGTCCGTGTATGCCGCACCTGATTCCAGCCCATGTGCGGAACCTTGATGCGCTGCGAGCTACTCCCTTCGGCTTCCGGTTCTGGAAAGGCCTCGACCGTCCCCTGGAACAATCCCAGGGTGTCGGCGCCGCCATTCTCATCGGAGTGATCCAGCATGATCTGCATGCCCAGACAAACGCCGAGGATCGGCACCCGCCCCGCGGCCTCGCGGACAAAGGCATCGAGTTCCAGGCGCTGGAGCTCCTGCATGCAATGTTTGGCACCACCCACACCAGGCAGCACTAGATGCTCTGCGCGCACCAGCTTGTCGGGATCGTAGGTGACCTCGACGCGGTCCTCGGCTGAAACCCGCGATATGGCCTTGGACAGCGAATGCAGATTGCCCATGCCGTAGTCGATGACACCAATCGATGCCATTACGCAGCCCTCCCGGCGTCCGAAGCGGAGGCCGGCAAAGCGCGCGAAAACAAGAGTGGGAGGGCGTTCATCAGATCCGGGCGTGGGTCCGTGTTCGGCTCGCTAGAGCGTCCCCTTGGTGGAGGGCATGCTGTCGCCGGCCCGCGGGTCCAGTGTTGTGGCTGCGCGTAATGCACGTCCAAACGCCTTGAAGATGGTCTCGGCCACATGATGCGCGTTAACCCCACGCAGCGTGTCGATATGCAACGTGACGTTGGCATGGTTGACAAAGCCCTGGAAGAACTCCGAGATGAGATCGACATCGAAATCCCCGATGCGGGCCCGCGGATAGTCCACAAAATAATGCAGGCCCGGTCGGCCGGAGAAATCGATCACGACACGCGAGAGCGCCTCATCTAAAGGCACGTAAGCATGGGCATAGCGCACGAGACCGCGCTTGTCGCCCACCGCTTTCGCCACGGCCTGGCCCAGCACGATGCCGGTGTCTTCGACCGTATGGTGCTGGTCCACTTCGAGATCGCCCGACGCACGGATCTTCAGATCGAACAGCCCGTGTCGTCCAATCTGATCGAGCATGTGATCAAAGAACGGAATACCGGTCGACAAGTCGGTCTGGCCGGAGCCATCTAGGTTGATGCGCACTGCGATCTGGGTTTCGTTCGTATCGCGCGCGACATCCGCAATCCGCGGGTTCATGCAAGCATCAGGGCAGGTGTTGGGCGAAGGATACTCCGATGCGACCGGCTGGCAAACGCGCCGGGCACGATTCGGGCAGTCCGGTCGTCTTTCGGCAGGACTACCGGCACCTCGTTTGAGTCTCAACCCGGAACGGACAGCCAGAACGTCACCGGGCCGTCATTGACAAGCGAGACCTGCATGTCGGCGCCGAACCGGCCCACCTGCACGTTACCCAGACGGTGTTGCGCCTGTTTCACCAGCGCCTCGAACAGAGGCTCTGCGAGATTCGGCGTGGCGGCCGTCGAAAACCCGGGGCGAGTGCCTTTGCGTGTGTCGGCGACCAGCGTGAACTGCGACACCAGCAATAAACCGCCCCCGATATCGACCAGCGAGCGATTCATCCGGCCGCTGTCATCCGCGAACATCCGGTACGTGACCATGCGCTCGGCCAACCTGGAAGCATGCTCCGGACCGTCATGGGGCTCAACGCCCACCAGGGCCAGACACCCCTTGGAAATGCTTGCGATCTCGGCGTTGTCCACCGACACCGAAGCCTGCGTGACGCGCTGCAACAATGCCTTCATGCGTAGGAATTTTCTGACACGCGCGCTATCCGACGAACTGACATGGAAATCTCATGATGAGCGCGCATAATAGCCTCAGCCTGTTCAGGGACACGGAGTCCAGGGATGGTTAGAACGGGCTTGAGCAAGGATGGTGATTTTACAGACCTAACAAGGTTCTGATTTCGGAGGTCGCCGGGCAAGGAACGCCTGGTTTGAGCGGTTGGCCAAGAGCCGCTGGCTGGATGCCGACGTGATGTGATGGTTCCCCAGTCGTCCGTTACGTTCATTGCCTTCGTACTCGGCCCGGTGTTTACACCGGGCCATCTTTTTTTCTGGCGCCAGAAACCGATCCAATCAGCTCGCGTAAACTGCGCTCGTGCTGACGCTCACTTCCACCGAGACGCGAGCCCGCGCGCTTCGCACCGCCGCCGCGCTGGGCGCCCGAGATCAAGGCCTGACGGTGTGGGAAGCACCGCAGTTCCTGTCGCTTGACCGCTGGCTCGCCGAAACCTGGGCCGCCAGCTGGCCGAATGAGCAGATCCTGCACCCCGTTCAGGAACTCGCTCAATGGATGGCCTGCGTTGATGCCGACCCGGTCGCCGAGAACCTGCTGTCGACCAAGACCATTGCCCGCCAATTGCGCGCTGCCGATCGACTGGTGGCGAGCCATCACATCGACCTGAGCAACGCGCCGGCATGGACGCCGGAACAAGCGGCCTTCCAGCGATGGCTCCCCCAGCTGAATGCCGAACGACAGAGTCGCGGCGAACTCTCTGCGGCGGCGATTCCGGCAGCGTTTGTCGAACGACTGCGCCAGGGGCTGATTCGGCCACCCGAAGCCGTCGCCCTGGACTTTCCCTACGCGGGCCTCCTACTGAACCCTTCACAGCGGGCCGCGTTGCAAGCATTGGAGCAAACCGGCACCCGGCTGCAGCATGTAGCGCCTGGCGCCACCGTTCCCGCCTCGTCCGCCCGCATCTTTGCCGACGCTGAGGCCGAGCGGCGCGCCTGCGCCGCACAGATCGCCAAGCTGCTGGGCGCACTGAGTGACACCGCAACCCTACCGGTGCTGGTCGTCGCCACCGCCAATCCCGACGCCGACCGGGCGGCACTCGAAGACGCCTTGCAGACAGCCCTGCGCCTCACGCCGGCCCACGGCGCCGCAAGCGCCTGGCGGTTTGAGCGGGCCGACGCGCTGACCAGTAACCCGTGGGCGGCGGCCGCGCTGGACATTCTGTCGCTGCGCCTCTGGGACAACCGGTTCAGCACCGTTTCGCGGCTGCTACTGTCCGGCGCTCAATGGCAAGGCCCGCAACATGCGGCCGCCACCCGTTTGGAAACGCAGCTGCGCGAGCGTTGCGCGCCGCGTATCCACCTGCGCGACTTCGTGACCCACGCTGATCCCGGATTCAGGGACGGCTGGGAGGCGCTGGAACAAGTCGTCCGCGACGAGCCACGCCGCGCAACCCCCGGGGATTGGGTCGAGCACTTCGGCCGGCGCCTGCAGGCGCTCGGCTGGGGCCGCTCGGATGAACGCGACTCCGAGCAATGGCAAAGCACCGAGGCCGTGCGGGAGAGCCTGCAGCAGCTGGCGGTGCTGGACCGACAACTCGGTGCAATCAGCTTCGAGGCCGCCACCGGCTGGTTCGGCGAGTTGTTGCGCTCGAGACGCTTCGCACCCCGCGTCGACGCGATCCAGCCGATTCTGATCTGTGACTTTGAGGCAGCCTGCGAAACACCGGCGGATGCCCGCTGGATTCTGGGCGCCGACGACTCCAATGTCCTCGGCCGCTCGCTCAACCAACCGTTCATCGCGCGGGAGCTGCTGACGCAAGCCAACGTGCCGGGCGCATCACCCGACAGCCGGTTGCAGCGCGCACGCGCGATGACAGCGGCCTGGCGCCAGCAGACGAACGAGCTACACCTGAGCATGCCGCTGCTGGACGACACCGGAGCGCAGCAGCATCCCAGTGGCTTGCTGGGCAGTGATGTGCGCTGGACGTCGGCCACCGCGGCCTTCGAAACCGCCCACGGCATTCCCGCGACACTCATCCGGACCCCCGAACCCGCATTGCCGCCCATTACCGACCCGGCCGGCGATGGCATCCGGGGCGGTACACGTCTGCTGCAAACCTGTGCACAGTCGTTATTCGCTGCGATGGTGCAGTTCCGGCTGGGCGCCGAACCGATGAACGAGCCGGCCAACGGCCTGGACCCGCGGGCGCAGGGGCAGCTCATACATGCGGCGCTCGCCGCGATCTGGACGGAGCTGGGGCACTCACAGGCCCTCGGACGGATGAGCGCCTCAGACCTGGAGGCGCTGGTCGATGCCCATCTCGATCACCTGCTTCCCGCCGCGCTGCCAACCCATCGCTACCCTCGCCTGGTGATCGAATCCGAGCGTGCCCGCATCGGCCGTCTGCTGGTGGCCTGGCTGCAGCACGAACAGCGGCGCAGCGAACCATTCACCGTTCTGGCCCACGAGCGAGCAGCCGAGGTGATGTTTGAGGACCTACCCTTACGATTCCGGGTGGACCGTCTGGACCGGGTGGACACTGCCGAAGGCAGCCGCTACCTGATTCTGGACTACAAGACGGGCCGCGACGTCCAACCTGGCGGCTGGCAGGCCGACCGGCTGCGCGAGCCGCAATTACCGCTTTACGCCTCGCCGGAAGCGATCGCGGCGCTGGGCATCGAGCGGGCCGACGGCATCGCCTTCGCCCATGTGCATGCCAATCGACGACGCATCGCGTCGGCCACGAACTGGGCGGCGCGACTCATCGACGACGATCCCACACCCCGTCGCCAGCCAGACTTCGACACCCTGCTCGCCGATACCCACGCCCGGCTTCGTGATTTGACCCGGGCGTTTCTGGCGGGACGGGCCGACTACGTACCGGGCGCGTTACGCGACAGCCCGCTTCAGGTCCTGATCCGCGATCCGCTCACCGATGACGCGGAGACCGACGCATGAGCGCACCGGCTGATCAGGCCGCCAGGGATCGAGCGCTAAGGCTCGACCGCCATGTCGTCACGATTGCGCCGGCGGGTTCCGGCAAGACCGGACTGCTCGTGCGGCGCGCGTTGCGCGCCCTGGCCACCGTCGACGAACCGGAATCGGTGGTCTGCATCACGTTCACCAACAAGGCCGCGGCGGAAATCCGGCTGCGCATCACCGAAGCGTTGGAACTGGCGGACGGTCCCGCGCCGGCCGAGGCTTTCGGCGCGGCGTTGCACGCTGATGCCACCGCGGTGCGCCAGCGCGATCGCGCCCGCGGCTGGCAACTGCGCGAAAACCCGGACCGTCTGCAGGCGATGACCATTGACGCGTTCAACCAGAGCCTGGCCGCCCGCCTGCCGATACTCTCCGGCTTCGGAGGCACGCTTAGCATCACCCAGGACCCCGAAAGCCTTTACGCCGAAGCGGTTCTGGCGGTGTTCGATGAACGCAATCTAAGCGCAGGCCCGGACGACGCACGCGACGCCATCACCGCCGTGCTCAGCTGGGCAGACAACCGCATCGATCAGTTGCTGCCCGCGTTAACCGGTCTGCTCGCCCGGCGCGATCAATGGCTGGAGCACCTGCCGCAGTTCCTCGACGCGCATGGTGTTCAGGACGCCGACATTCTGCATACGCTGATCGCGGCGCAACTCGATCAGCTAATCGGCGCCATCCCGTCGGCGCATCAGGTGGCCATTCGGGATGCCGCCCTGCACGCAGCAACGCATTGGCCCGAGCAGGGCCAGATCGATTCGGGGGCCTTGCAGCAGTGGCCGCAGCCGGACTGCGAGAGTCTGGCGGCGTGGCAGTTCATCGCCCATCTGCTGCTGACCGCATCGGGCACCTGGCGACGCACCGCAGACAAGCGCATCGGCTTTCCGAGTCAGGACAAGACGAGCAAACAAGCATTCCTTGATCTGCTGGACACGCTGGCGAGCCTGCCGCATGCCGAACGCCTACGTGATCTATTCGATCGGGTTCGAACGCTGCCGGAGCCGAGCTTGCCGCCAACCAGCCTCGCATTGCGGGCGGCGCTGGGCCGGGTGCTTCGCCTTTGCTATGCGGAGCTGCGTCTGCAGTTCGCCCAGCGCGGCGAGGCCGATTTCATCGAAGTCGCGCTGGCGGCTGTTACCGCAGCCAGCGGCGAAGCCGGTGCGGAGGCGATCGCACATGCCGACGCGCAAATCCAGCACCTGCTCATCGATGAAATGCAGGACACCAGCGAATCCCAGATCCGGCTGGTTCGGGAACTGACCGCCAACTGGTCGCCGGATGACGGGCGCTCGCTATTCCTCGTCGGTGACCCGCAGCAGTCCATTTACGCCTTTCGCAAGGCGGATGTGCGGCTGTTCGTGGACTTGATCGAATCCAAGCGCCTTGGCGGTCTGGAACTGACCGTCGAGACGCTAAGCGCCAACTTCCGCAGCGCGCCGACGCTCATCGACTGGTTCAACGGAGCGCTCGGCCAGCTGTTTCCCACCCGGTCAGACCGCGGTATCGGCGCCGTGACGTACACGCCGTGCACGGCCGGACGCGACAAAGGCGGCGATGCCGGTGCCCGGGTTGTGGCCGTGCCATCGGGCGACAAGCAGGACGAAGTGCAGGCCGCTGTGGAAACCGTGGAAGCGTTACTGGCGTCGGCCGCGCCAGACGCCAGCATCGCGATACTCGCGGCGACGCGCCCACAGCTAACCCCGGTGCTCGACGCACTGCGCGGGCGTTTGCAGGAGCCGTTCCAGGCCGTGGATATCGATCCGCTGGCCGAGCGTCCGAATGTTCGCGACGTGGTGCAGCTCATCCGGGCCATCCGCCATCCGGAGGACCGACTGGCCTGGACTGCGCTGCTGCGCGCGCCCTTTGTCGGCTTGCAATGGGCCGATCTGATCGTGCTGTCCCGCGGGCAGCTGCATCGCTCCTGGCCGGCGCGTCTGCGTGACCTCCCGGCACAAGGCCTTAGCGACGATGCAAGAGCCCGGCTGGCACGCCTACAGGCAGCACTGGCCGTCGCGGAGGCCCGGCGCGCTCATCTCGCCGATGCTGCGGACGCGTTGTGGACGCTGCTGCGGGGGCCGGATTGCGTCTCGCCAGATGATTTCACCGCCATCCGGCAACTCTTTCGCCTGCTGCGTAGCTGCTGTGTCGGCGGTGAACTGCAGGACTGGCCCGCCTTCGACCGACGCCTGCAGCAGCTCTATCGCGGCGCCGGGCGTGGCCGCATCGAGGCCTTGACCATCCACAAGTCCAAAGGATTGCAGTACGACCATGTCGTGCTGGTGGGCTGCGGCCGAGCGTCTCGCGGGCAGGACAGACCCCTGCTACACCTGCGCACCGTGCCGCATGGCGCATTGTTGGTGGCCAAGCCTGCGGATGAGAACGATCCGGGCCAGGCGCAATACGACTTCTTGCATCGCCTGGCAACCGACGCCGCGGCGGCCGAGGCCTTGCGCCTGCTGTACGTGGCGGTAACGCGGGCCAAGGAAAGCCTGCACATCGTGGCCGCCGCCGCGCCGCGCGAAACCGCAGACGGCTTGGCTTATCAGCCCAGGGCACATTCGATCGCCGCCCGGCTATGGCCGGTGATCGAACCCTGCTTTGAAGGGCTCGCCCCCTGCGAGGACCAGGCCGAGGTAACCGCCGACTCGACGACCCAAGCCGGCGCGCTGCCGCAAATCGATCGTCTGCCCGCCGACTGGCCGGTGGCGCCGCCACCGCCCGTGTGGGCCCCGACCGAACGCCGCACGCTCAAACCGAGTGAGCAGGTCCTGGAAGGCGAGGCCGGCGCGACCGTCGGAGATCTGCACGCGACCTTGATCGGCACCATGTACCACGAGGCACTGGAACGCATCATCTCCGAAGGACTGGACGCCTGGGCCGATGCGGGCCGCTCGCGAGCCGGGCCAATGCGCGCGGGCCTGCGGCGAATGGGCATGCCGGAGGATCAGGTCGAAACCGCCGTGGAGCGCGTGTTGCTGCTGTTAGCCCGCACCTTGGACGGCGAACGCAGCCGATGGATGCTGCGATCACATCCCTGGCACGCCTCCGAGTACCACCTGTCAGGCTGGCTCGACGGACAGTGGGTGTCGGCGATTATCGATCGCTGCCTGGAAGACGACGCAGGCCAGCTTTGGGTGATCGATTACAAGACGACGCGCCAGCCTATCGACGATCCCGACGACCGCGACAGATATCGGCAGAGGGCCATTGCTCAATACGCCGCCCAACTGACGCAGTACGCACAATTGCTCGGCCAGCTGAGGGGGCACGCCCTCGTCCGGCGCGGCCTCTACCTTGCAGAACTCGGGGAGCTGATTGACCTTGACGACAAGACAGAACCAACCCTCTAGTCAATCCTGGCATGCAATTCCCACCTGGGAAGCAACGACCACACTTTTGCCGCTAGTACGGGAATTCCGGCCCGGAGTTTGCGCGTAAAGTCTTCGGTTGGCGCCTGGGGGCGCTACCACGACCATCCTGAAGGCGACGCGCAAGACGTCGAAGCACCGCGGTAACTCTATGCGAACTCTCCATCTTGGCCTGGGCTGCACGGCGGCCCTCTCCGCTGTGGTTGTATGGACCACATTCAATTCCGTCAGTGCCGACCGCGAGCGTCTGGCAACCGATACCTGCCCACCGGGATACGCCCTGGTGGACCCGGCCGCGTTTGCCCGGGAGTTCAACCCGGCGTTATCGGACGCGGCCGCAGACAAGCTGCATGCGCAGTACGGCGAGCAGACCTGTGCCAACCGCCGCCTGCCTGAATCGCTGACCGAAATCGACCAATGGAGCCAGGCGAAACTGCAGGCCTCGGGGCACCCCGGCCAAGCCTTCCGCAACGCGGTGGAGCAGAAGGCGGCGATGCTCGCCACCCAGAAAGCGGTGCCGAACGCCGTGGGCGAATGGGAGGAATACGGTATCGGGCCGCAGGTGTCGGACGAGCAGTTTCCCGATGGCTCCAATGACGGCATCCCCATGGTCGCCGGCCGCGTCGATGATTTTGCCTACGATGCTGACGCCATGCGCCTGTTCGCCTCGGTCGGAACGGGTGGCGTCTGGGCCAGCGATGCGGTCGACGGCGACGTCGGCACACTGGGCGACGCCTGGTACCCCATCGGGGACAATCTGCCGACCCTCGTCAACAGCTCGCTGGCCTGGAGCACCGTCAATGGCGGTCGCTTGATCGTTCTAACCGGCGAACATGTGCAAGGTGGCAACACCTATGTCGGCTTGGGCGCGTTCTATACCGACGATCTCGGCGCAACCTGGCATCAATCCATGGGGCTGCCCGACGGCGTCGGCGGCTCGCGCGTGACGATTGATCCGTCCAACCCGAACATCGTCTATGCAGCCACCCATGGTGGCCTGTTCCGCTCCGACGATGCTGGCGAAACCTTCGCGAATGTCGCGCTGCCGGTCTCCGACAGCTGCGCCGGCAATGAAGATTTTGCTGGCGCCTGCCAGCTCGCGAACGTGGTGTCGGACGTTGTCGTGAAAATTCCGGGCGGCGCCACGGCAGAGACCTGTGACGCCGCGGGCTGCCCGGTGCTGGCTGCCGTCGGTTACCGCTCCGGCGCACTGCCTTACGCCGATGGCACGCCGCAGTCACCGGGCAACGGCTTGTATCTGTCGCAAACCGGCGAGGCTGGCAGCTTCGCATTGATCGACGACGGTAGCGGCGCCCCAGCCGGGTTCGCTCCGTTCGACAAGATCGGCCGTGTGGAATTCGGCATCGCCAGCGGCGACGACCAGGATCACAACATTGTCTACGCGATCGTGCAGGATGCCGCGCTGCTCAACGGCGGTGTCGCCTACGTCGATTCGCTGATCGGGGATGGCATCGAGATTCCCGACCTGCCCTGCGAGCAGCTACCGGCTGGTGACCCGCAATTCGTCTGCGAACTCGTGGAAGACACCGGCGTACTCAGCAGCACTGCGCTCAACGGGATTTACGTGTCCACCGATTTCGGCGAAAGCTGGACGCAGCTGGCGGACGAGCTGGAGATCCTCACCAGCGGACTGGTCGGCGGCTCATCGCTTGCGGCCGCCGCGGCATTGGGCGTCGGACCGGGCATCCAGGCCTGGTATGACCTCTGGATCGCACCCGACCCCACCGCCACCGACCCCCTCACCGGCGCACCGACTCGACTCACCTTCGGCCTGGAGGAAATCTGGCAGACCGAATCCTCAGGCATTGTGCCCGTCAATGGCGTCACCCAGCAGCTCAACCCTCTGGATTTCGGGGTCATCGGCACCTACTTCGCCGGCAACACCTGCCTGTTCCTGATCGGCAACGTCGGTGGCGTCGGCACGCCGATCTGCCCGACCTACGACGGCATCATCAACGGGACCACCACGCATCCCGATCAGCACACCGGCTTCTACATCCCCGATGACGTGAACGGCGGCGTGTGGCTGTTCGCGGGTGGTGATGGCGGCGCTTACAAGCAGTATTCGGCGAACCCGGTCACCGCCCCGTTCTCCAATGCCAACTGGGAAGACGGCGCCAACCAAGGTTTCTACACGTTGATGAACTACGGCATCAGCGTCGCCAAGGACGGCACGGTGTACTACGGCCTGCAAGACAACGCATCCGGCAAGATCGAGCCGGACACGCGACGCCAGGTTCGCATCTACATCGGCGACGGCATGTGGACAGCCGTGGATCCCGATGACTCGCAGACGGCCTTTGTGCAGACGCCCGGCCTATCGATTAACCGCACCAACGACGGTGGCGAGACCTTCAGCTTCGCTGATCCGGGCGAAGCTGAAGTCGGCGCCGCGCATTTCCTGGGGCCGTTCTTCATGGATCCGCAAAACGCCGATCACATGATCGCGGCCGGCACGATGGTGGCGGAAACCACGGATGCGACCACGGCCACCAACTGGGTCAACGTATTCGACCTCGGGGTGAGCCCGGTCACCGGCATCGCCTACCAGGCCCGTCACCGCTCGCTGGATCTGGAAGGCGACGCCGCCTACGTGGCGTTCTGCGGGAGCTGCTCTGTGCTGGACGGCAACGCCCAGTTCGATTCGGGCATCGCGACCAATGTCGGTGGCGATGCGCCCCCGGCCGCCGGCACATCGGACGGCTGGCACCACGCCACAGCAGACGGCCTGCCCAATCGCTTCATCTACGGGCTGGAAATCGACCCGGCTGAACCCACCACGGTTTACGCCGCGCTGGGAGGCTACTCCACCGCTCGCTGGCTACCCGAGGGCGGCTACCTGGATCAGAACACCGACGTTGGCAGCGGCCATGTGTTCAAGTCCACCGACGCTGGCGAAACCTTCGTCGACATTTCCGGCAACCTGCCGGATGTCGTGACCACGGCCATCATCAAGCGCGGCGAGCAGCTCATCGTCGGCACCGACATCGGCGTGTTCATCTCCAGCGACCTCGAAGGTTCGGAATGGGCGCCACTGGGCGACCTGCCCAACCTGCCAATCAATCAGCTGGTCCTGCAGCCCGGTGACGACACCAAGCTGTTCGCGGCGACGTTTGGTCGGGGTGTGCAGCTGTACAACTTCGAGAACGCGACAACAGGTGGTGGCACGCCGGGCGGCAACGACTCGGCCGGTGGCAAGGGCGGCGCGGCCTTGCCCGGCGCACTGCTGGTCCTGCTCGCCGGTGGCTGGCTGCGGCGACGCAGCCAGCGTGCGAACCCAGCTCGGCGCAGGTAATACAAGCGGCCCAACTTCGGTTGGGCCGCTTCAGTTCGGAGTGGCGACCTGCGGATGGACCGTGACACAGCGCCCACCCTCCGGGCTGGCGCTGATCGTCGTTGTCCAACCGTAGGCATCGAGAATGGTCTCGACCAGCGACAGGCCGATGCCCTGAGGGCGGATCGCGGCAAGCTGCGCGCCGCCTCCACCGTCGTGGATCGCAAAGCCGTCGCCGGTGGCGGAGATCAGGACCGGCAGGCCGCCGTGCCGGATGGCATTGTCGAGCAGATTCCAGATCACGGTGTACAAATCCCGCGCTTCCAGCGGCACCGTCAGCGTGGCAGGAACGTCCTGGCGAATGGCATCGGGCCCAAGCTCGTGATCGACACGACAGACTTGAATGGCCCGCTGCAGTTGCCTGACCAGCGTAACCGGCTGCAACCCCGGTGATGGCCCGTGAATGCGAGCCCGGCCGATCTCCTGTTCGATCAGCGGCATCATTCGCTCCACCCGCATCAGCACCTCCTCGGAGCTGACCTGTGAGCCGGCCTCCGCGGCCTGCCTGAGCGTCGCCAGTGGCGTTTTCAACTCGTGCGCCAACTGCGCCACGGCATCCCGATGGCGTGCCACGGTTTGCTCGTGTGCGGTCAAGACGGCGTTGAAGCTCCGGACCAAGCCAGAGAATTCCGATGGCACGGCTTCGCCCAGTCGTTGCCGTTGACCGCGCTGCAAACTGAGAAGCTGGCGCTGCAAGGCCCGGATCGGACGCGACGCTGCGGCAATTGCCGCCCCGCCCGCGAGCACGCACAGCAGCCAGATCACGATCCCGCCGCGCCAGAGCGCGGAGCGTAAGGCCGCTGTCTGCTGGTCCAGCGGCTGCGCGGGCACCGCGATCAGCATCGCGAAACGGCCGGGTTCGGGACCGACCGGCAGAGGTACCCAGACTGCAACCAGCTGCTGCTCGAGCGGCCCCGTTAACCGAGCCAGCTGACCGACGACTACCGTCGGTGGGACCGCCACGTCGGCGCCGAGCAACTCGTAATCGGTCAAGGACGCCGAGGCCGCAAAACGCCCAGCGTCTTCGCCATCGCCCAGCTGGATCAGCTCCCAGTAATGCCCCGAATACGGCTGGGCGAACTCACCTTGAGACCAGTTGTCGGGCAGCTCGAACGGCAAAAAAGCCGCCACATGCTCGGCGCTTTCGGTGAGGCGCGCGACGGCCGACTGTTCCATGCCCTGATGCAGACGGGCACCCAGCCAGCTGCCGGCCAGCAACAGCGTTGCCCCGATCACCAACGCCACCGTCAGGGTCAATTGCAGGCGCAGGGATCGCATCAGCGGATGGCCCGCTCGGCAGGCAAATTGATCGCATACCCCTGCCCGGGCACAGTCAGGATCAAGCTCTGGCCTAGCCGTTGGCGCAATCGGCGCACCCACTGCTCCACGGCGTTCTCCGATGCGGCGGCTTCCAGATCCCTAACCTGATCCATCAGGTGGGCCTTGCTAACCGCCCGCCCTCGCGCGGCCACCAGCACACCCAACACGCGACGCAGGGTGCGTGAGATCGCCACCGGCTGACCATCGCGGAATACGGATTCATCCACCAGGTCGAAGGCAACATCGCCATCTGTGCCCAGACGAAGTGGTTCGATCAGCGGTGTGCTGCCCTGGATCATGCGCCGCAACCGCGCGAGCAGCTCACGACCGTGAAACGGTTTGGGGAGATAATCGTTGGCGCCTGCTTCGAGCCCGTCAGCGCGCTCGTCGGGCGTCCCCCTGGCCGAAAGCACCAGGATAGGAACGGCCAGGCCGCGACGGCGCCATTGACGCAGCAGAGCCAGGCCGTCGCCATCCGGCAGCCCCAGATCGAGCACGACGCCGGAAAACGGTACCGCCCGGACCCAGGAATCCGCAGCGTCGCCGCTGTCCGCGGTCTCCACGTCGAAGCCGGATTCCTGGATCAGCGCCGCCACGCCTTCGCGCAGCGATGAATCGTCGTCAACGACCAGGACGCGCATCGCGACGCGGCGCCGGATACCAGCGCCCGGTAGAGGGTTCGATGACAAAGACCTGCACGCCCTGTCGGGTGCGCCACTGCACCAGCAAGGTGTCGCCACTGGATTGCTGGCGGATCATCGATCCGCCGTAGCGGGACTGAATCTCGGCCATAGCCTGGCGCACCGCGCCGGTCTTCCAGCCCCCACCGGCCGATGCGACCAACGCGGAGGCGCCGCCGGGAAAGGCGTGCACGGGCGTGACCAAAGCCACCAGCAAGAACAGGGTGCTGACGAACCGGCGAGAACAGATACGTGCACTTGTTACCAACGCCAGCCTCGGTGAGGGTCGAGTGGGAAATACCCGACAACCTGCCCTGAGAATGCATCCAGCACAACCCGGATCGCACCATGCCCGTGGCGATGACCAACCAGCGTCCAGTATCCATCGTGGCAATGCGCGCTGCGCACGCCCAGACCATAGTGATGGATGGCGATTCGGCGTGCATCGTACTCACTGATGCGGTGGCGACGCGGCGCGTAAGCCCGGCGGTGCTGCGGTGCGTGGCCATGCCGCGGCGCGTGACCATGACCACGACCTGGATGGTGATCGCGCCCACGGCCGCGATCCGGCGCATGACGAGGCCCCGAAGGCCGGTGCTTTTGCTCGCCACGCGCCGATGCGGCACGGTCCACCGACTCGATGAGTGACTGTTCGCGAGAACCGGCGGCGTCAACCAGCGGCGCGGTCGCCAACAGGCAGGTGGTCAGGGCAAGACAGGCGATTCGATTCATGGTGATCTCCTGATGACGGGAGATCACACGATGCGCCCGCCACCTGAGCGCTGGCTGACAACCGCCGGCGGCTGGCGTCAGGCCAGACGCACGGCCTGGGTGTGGTACCACTGCACCAACTCGCTCTTCTGGCGAAACCCCAGCTTGTCCATCAGCTTGTAGGTGTGCGAAGACGCCGTGGTGGGTGCGATATGCAACGCCTCGCCAATCTGCGGATAGGTCTTACCTTTGGCCAATTCGCGAACGACGCTCCACTCGCGATCAGTCACGCTAGCCGTGACCCGGCGATCCGGTCGCACCGCGAGACGATACACCCGACGATCCCGTGTCACCTGGAAATACAGGGAGCTCCAACAAAATCCCCGCTTCGCCACGCGGGCATTCCAGGGAATCTGAAAGGGCAGTGGCACCCCGAGCCCCGTCCACCCCACACCCGCCAGCAACTGTGAAAATCGCGAATCACACACCTTGACCTCACCCGTCGCGTGAACGATCGCGTATCCCAGCTCTGTATCCGCACCAGTGCCATCCATACGACCTGCGATGGAGTAGCGGCGGCAGAGCGACCAGGCCGTCGCCGCATGAAAAAGCCCTGTATGGAAATCACGGTCTGCAGGAGCGTGGTTTCCAGCGCCTGGCAGTCGAAACACATGCCGTGCGCCATCGACCATCACTTCGAGCACCTGCTGATAGGCCACCAGCTCATCCGGGCCCGCCCCACCCTCCAGCCGGGCGATCAACCCCGAGCGATAAAGACTCGACTCGGCAGATAGCGTCCATTCGAGACCGGCGATGTCGTGGCACCGCGCCAGCTCACCCACCGCCCATTGGCCGTACGCATCCGGCAGCATTTCGGCCGCAACGGTATAGAGCTGCGCAATCAGTTCGTGGCGCGTGTTCATTCCCCAACTCGCCGCAATCAATCATGATCTGCATGGCGGGCAATGAACCGAGTTCAGGCTTTTGAG
>JAGLCS010000026.1 GCA_023146115.1 Abyssibacter sp.
GTCGACGCAAGACCGTAGATCAGCAATGCGATGATCGAGACGCCGGCCGCAGCGATCACGTCGGGCAGATAGATGCGCAGCCCGTAGTAGATCGCCACGCTAAGCCACGCGCCGAACAGCGCCCATAGCAATAACGAGAACGCGCCCCAGCGCGTGGCGCGCCGGGCGCGCTCAAGCAGCACGATGCTATCGCCCGGCGAGTCGGCCGATCAGAAACCCCGCGCCGAACGCGATGCCAACGCTTTGCAGCGGGTGGGCGGCGATCTGCTGTTCGGCCTTCTGCTCGGCGGCCATAAGCTGATCCTTGCCTTGGTCCACACCTTCCTTCACGCGGGTCTTCGCGCTTGCAGCACGGTCCTTGGCCGTGGTCTGCATGGTTTCCGCGAGCGAACGGACATCCGCGCGTAGCTGGTTGAGATCGTCCTTCACGGTTTTCAGGTCGGCATCAGAGCTGGCCATTGGTGTACCTCCATGTGCATTGCAGTTTTTGTCCCCCCGCATTTATGAAGACAAGAGCGGTGGGACGATGTTCCGAAATCGGCCAAGGGTCGGTTTTATCGCGCTCGCCGACTATCATGCGCACGGAATCACTTCGCACAGACATGGACCTACATGTTGACTCGCAAAACACTACTGACTGGACTCTTACTGATGACCACTTCCGCCGTTGCCACCGCCGACATGGTCCGCGTGGACATGCAGACCTCCGAAGGCCCGATCGTGCTGGAACTCAATGCCGACAAGGCGCCTGTCTCCGTGGCCAACTTTGTTGAATACGCGAACGACGGCTACTTCGACGGCACGGTGTTCCACCGGGTCATCGAGGGTTTCATGGTCCAGGGCGGCGGTTACACCGAATCGCTGCAGCGCAAAGACACGCGTGACCCGATCAAGAACGAAGCCAACAACGGCCTTTCGAACGTCCGTGGCTCAGTCGCCATGGCGCGGACGAACGACCCGCATTCGGCCACGGCACAGTTCTTCATCAACCACGGCGACAACGGTCGTCTGGATTTCCGCAGCGAAACCTCGTTCGGCTACGGCTACACGGTGTTCGGCAAGGTGGTCGAGGGCATGGACGTGGTCGACAAGATTGCCGAGCTGCCCACCGGCGCACAGGGACCGTTCCGCTCGGACGTTCCGCAACCGCTGGTCGTGATCGAATCGGTGCGCATCGTCGAGCCTGAGTGATCCACCTACTCTCTGACCTGCATCTGGCGCCGGGTGACGGACTCACCCGGCGCTTTGTCGAATACCTCGCCGGTCCGGCGAGAGACGCGGACGCGATTTACATTCTTGGCGATCTGTTCAACGTGTGGCTCGGCGATGATTTGTCCATGCCTGAACATGCCGAGGCCGTGGACGCCATCGCCGCCGCAACCCAGGCTGGTGTGACAATTTACGTGATGCACGGCAATCGGGATTTTCTGCTCGGCCGGGTGTTCGCGGAGGCCACCGGCGTCACGCTGCTGAGCGATCCCTGGGTCGGGGAACTGGCCGGCGTGCCCACGCTACTCACACATGGCGACCGCTTCTGCACGCAGGATCGCGGTTATCAGACGTATCGCAGCATCGTGCGCAGCGTCGCCGTGCAACGTGCCTATTACGGCATGCCCCAACGCTGGCGCGAACGCATCGCCGACCGCCTGCGCAAGCGCAGCCGTGGTGGCACGCCCATGAAGGCGCTGAACATCACCGATGTCGATGCCAAAGCGCTGTATGCAGCCGCCCGAACCGAACAGGTGCAGCGAATCTTCCATGGGCATACGCACCGGCCGGCGATTCACCGTATCGGCCGCAGAAAGCAGGTGCTTGAACGCTATGTGCTGGAAGACTGGAGCGTCGAGACCGGTGGCTCGGTGATTACGCTGGCGGCAGACGGCACCATCCGCTCGCTGCCGATTGAGGCACCGGCGGCCACCTGAACAAGCAGCCGGCGGCGCCACTAGCCGGTCCTTGGTATTTTCTGAGGGTGATCGCTGCTTCTCGGCCAATGCCGTGATGATGCAATCTATTGCATGCTGATGCGCTAACAGCCCGGCGCTCGATCGGGCAGACGCCAAAGCGCGTCGATCCAACACTGGAGGCAGACATGACCGCAATCCGCTCAGGCTGGTTCGCCAGCATTCCGTTCGCCCTGTTCGCAGCCGCATTAACCGGATGTTCCGGTGGCGATGACGCGGCGTCCGCCCCGACGGGTGGCAGCGACAATCCTGCTGTCTCGGCCGAATGGTTCGATTACCAGCGGCAGCCCGAATTCGAGAACACCACCCGGCTGCCGGCCGAATACATCACCATGAGCGACGGGGTAAAACTGTCCGCACAGGTGATGCTGCCGGCCGATGCCGACGGCAATGCGGCCTCCTCCGCGCTCCCGGTCATCCTGACCCAGACCGGCTACAACAAGAGCGCCAGTGGTTATGTCGAAGGGTTCGCGTTCAATGCCTTTCTGGTCGAACACGGCTACGCTCATGTAACGGTGGATGTGCGCGGTACCGGAACGTCACAAGGCACCTGGGAGATCTTCAGCGAACGCGAGCAGCTGGACTACAAGGAAGTGCTCGACTGGATCGTCGAACAGCCATGGAGCAATGGCCGGATCGGCACCTGGGGTCCATCGTTCATGGGAATCACCCAGATCTACACCGGTGCCTGGCAGCACCCGGCCCACGAGGCGATCTTCGCTATCGTGCCGATGGGTGATGCCTACCGCGACATCGTGTTCGCGGGTGGGCAGGTCAACGTCGGCTTCATCCCTCTCTGGATTGGTCTGGTCACGGGGCTGGGGCTGATTCCCGCTCACCCATCGCCGGAAGCGCTGTCCACGCTCACCGATCATTTGATTGGCACCCTGAGTTACGACCTGCCGATCATCGCCCAATCCGTCCTGGGGACGGGCGGGCAGAACTACGACAGCGCGTTCTGGCGGACGCGCTCACCCATCGAAGTCGCGGACCGGATTCAGGTGCCCACCTTTGTCATCGGCGGACTTCACGACCTCTTCCAGCGTGGCGAGCCCATGCTCTACGACGTGATCAAGCGCAACGCGACCAGCAAGCTGCTGATCGGCCCCTGGACCCATCTGGATGCCTCATCCGGCGCTGGCCTGCCTGCCGACGGCGTGCCCGACATCAACCACATCGCCCTGCTCTGGTTCGACAAGTATCTGCGCGATATGGATAACGACGCCGAGACCGTCCCCAACGTCACGCAATATGCGTACGGCGAAGAACGGTACCTGCGCGCCACCGACTGGCCGCACCCCGAAGCCCGCCTGGAACGCTGGTATCTGCGCGGCGACCAGACCCTAACCGCCGATTTGCCGACGCTGGAAGAAGCCCCCAACTACACCGCGCAATACCCGGTGCAGGGAATTTGCTCAATCAGCTCGTCGCAGTGGACCGCCGGCGTGCTGGAACTGGTGCCGCTGCCCTGCTTCCAGGGTCAGAACAATCTCAATGAGATTCCGCTGCTCGGCGCGGTGACGTACACGACGGCACCGATGACCGAGGACTATTACGTCAACGGCCCGATCCAGGCCGATCTATGGGTTGCCTCCGTCGCCGGCACGGACGGCAGCCTCGCCGTACGCATCACCGATGTAAGCCCCGGCGGAACCTCCACGGAGATCACCAACGGCACGCTCACGCTGTCGCTGCGCGAGGTCGACGTCAGCAAGTCGCGTACGCTGGACGGCCAATCGATCCAGCCATGGCACCCGTTTACCGAGGATTCAGTCGCGCCGCTGACACCAGGCGAAGCGGTACTGGCACAGATCGAAGTCTTTCCGTCCAGTTTCGTGATCAAGCAAGGCCACAGCCTGCGCGTGGCCATCGGCGCCAGCGATTTTCCGCATGGCCTGCCGCCCGTCACGGATTTGCTGGATCAGCTGGTTGGTGTGCTGCGTATCGACAGCACCACCCTGCAACCGTCGTCGGTCGCATTGCCTGTCGTGCCCCTGTCCGCCATCGAAGACTCGCCGACCACTGCGCTAACGAACTAGGCCATGGAGATCAGACGCGCTATGCAGGCGCCCCGATCCGGCTCGGCAATCCATGTTCGCGCCCCAGGCCAAGCCGGTCAGACCATGCGCTAGGCGCGTATCGCATCGAGTTCCTGATCGGTGAACCCCGCACGCAGACGCGCAGGTCGATTGATCGGCCCGCGCGCAGCGGCCACGCCGTAGTGGTCCAGCAGGCGCGGAAATGTCGCGGCGGCGTCGACGCCCTGGCGGTCACAAAGATAGCGAAACCAGCGGGAACCGATTTCGACGTGGCGTTCCTCCTCGGCGAGAATCACCCGCAGGTGCTCGACGGTGGCATCGTCACCGGCATCCAGCAGCCGCTCGATCATGCCCGGCGTCACATCCAGTCCGCGGGCTTCCAGCACGCGCGGAACCAGCGCCATGCGGTGCATGGCATCGCCAGCGGTCTTTTCCGCCATCTCCCATAGCCCGTTGTGCGCAGGCAGGTCGCCATAAGCGATGCCTAGTTCGGCCAACCGCCCGGCCAGCCGCATGAAATGTCGCGCCTCGTCCTGCGCCACACTCAGCCAGTCGTCGTAGTACTCGGCGGGCATGCCGGCAAATCGCAGCACGGCATCCAGGGCCAGATTGATCGCATTGAACTCGATGTGGGCGACGGCGTGGACCAGGGCAGCCCGACCCGCTGCAGACCCGAGCTTGCGCTTACGCACCTTGGACGGATGGAGCAGCTGCGGGGCAGCCGGCCGGCCCGGCTGTGCGGGCATCGTCGTCTGCACGTCGTCGACTCCGGCGGTTTGCAGCGCCAGCACAAGCCGGCACTTATCCGCGGGTGCGGACGCCAGATACGCCGCCAGCACCGGGCTGGCCCTGCTCATCGCAAACCGCGGTCTAGATCTTTGATCAGGTCGTCCGAATCTTCCAGCCCCACCGAGAGCCGCACCAGCCCGTCGTTGATGCCCGCCTTGGCGCGCAATTCGGGGCCGATACGGTAATGCGTGGTCGTTGGCGGATGCGTGATCGTGCTCCGCGTGTCTCCGAGATTGGCGGTGATGGAGAACAGCCGCGTCGCATTGATCAGCCTGAACGCCGCCGCCTGACCGCCCCGCAGATCAAAGGCGACGATCGCGCCATGCGCCGATTGCTGGGCATTGGCCAGGGCATGCTGGGGATGGTCGGGCAACCCGGTGTAGTACACACGCTCCACGGCTGGATGCGCATCCAGCCAAGCGGCCAGGCGCTCGGCGCGCTCGCAATGTGCCTGCATCCGAACCGCAAGGGTTTCCAGCCCCTTCAGGAAGATCCATGCATTGAACGGGCTCATGCAGGGACCCGCCGTGCGCAATACGCTGAACACGTCTTCGCCGACGATCTTGGCATCGCCAACCACTGCGCCACCCACGGCACGCCCCTGGCCGTCGAGGAACTTGGTCGCCGAATGCAGCACCAGATGCGCACCCAGATCCAGGGGTTTTTGCAGGGCCGGCGTACAGAAGCAGTTGTCGATGGCCAGCAGCACGCCCACGTCGCGGGCGATGTCCGCCAGCGCCGGAATGTCGGTGAGCTCACACAGCGGGTTGGTCGGGCTCTCGGCCAGAAACAGCCGCGTGTTCGGCCGCACGGCCGCGCGCCAGCCATCGGTGTCGGCCGGGGCGACATAGCTGGTCTCCACCCCGAAACGACCGATGATGTTGTTCAGCAGCCCCGTGGTGGAGCCAAACAAGCCCTGCGCCGCGACCAAGTGATCGCCCGTGCGCAATGTCGCCAGCAACAGCGCCAGAATCGCGCTCATACCGGAGGCCGTCGCGACCGCGGTATCGCCCCCTTCCATGGCCGCCAGCTTGCGCTCGAAACCCTGCACCGTGGGGTTGGTGAACCGCGAGTAGATCAGGCCCGGCTCGTCACCAGAAAACCGGCGGGCTGCCGCCTCGGCGCTGTCGAATACAAAACTGGAGGTGGCGTGAATCGCGGCCGAATGCTCACCAAACTCCGAGCGCATCTCCCCCGCACGCACGCCCAGAGTCGCTGTACCCCACGTGGGGTCGGGATCGGTAGGTCTGCTTGGGTCGCTCATCGTTTCAAGCGGGTCGCCATGGGCTGCGCAGCATGCCGTAACGCGGCGCCGGCGTCACCGGCGCCGCCTATGCTTACGCGGTGTTGTGAATCTCGATCACCGGCTGGCCGATCCGGCGGCGCGCATCCTTGGCGGCGTCGCTGCGGAACAACTCGAGCTGGTTCAGGTAGTCCGCATCGACGTCCTGCGTCGGATACCGCCCGTCGAACACCGAGGTGTCAAAGTCCTTCAGGTGCGGATTGCCCACACGGACGGCCTCGATCAGGTCGTTGAGATCCTGGTAGATCAGCCGGTCGGCGCCCAGCAGGCGCTCCAGCTCTTCGTGGCTGCGGCCATGGGCCACCAGTTCGCTGGCCGCCGGCATGTCGATGCCGTAGACATTGGGGTAGCGCACCGGCGGCGCGGCCGAGGCGAAATAAACCTTCTCGGCGCCGGCATCGCGCGCCATCTGGATGATCTCGCGCGATGTCGTGCCCCGCACGATGGAATCGTCCACCAGCAGCACGTTCTTGCCGCGAAACTCCAAATCAATCGGATTGAGCTTCTGCCGCACCGATTTCCGACGCTGCGCCTGCCCCGGCATGATGAAGGTGCGCCCGATGTAGCGGTTCTTGATAAACCCTTCGCGGTACGGCACATCCAGATCGTTGGCCAGCTGCACGGCTGCTGTGCGGCTGGTGTCCGGAATCGGGATCACCACGTCAATGTCATGCTCACCCCAGTCACGCCGGATCTTGTCGGCCAGCGTCGCACCCATGCGCAGGCGGGCCTTGTAAACGTAGACGTCGTCGATCACCGAATCCGGCCGCGCGAGGTACACGTACTCGAAAATGCAGGTGGCGTAGGTCGCCGCCGGCGCGCATTGGCGTGTGGCGATCAGGCCATCGGTGGAGATGAACACCGCCTGCCCCGGCTGGATATCGCCAATGAGTTCAAAGCCCAGGCTGTCCAGCGCCACGCTTTCCGAGGCGATGATGAAGTCCGTGCCCTCGGGCGTTTCGCGCTTGCCGTACACCACGGGACGGATGCCATGCGGATCGCGAAAACCGACCATGCCCACACCGCTGATCATCGCCACGGCCGCATAGGCGCCGCGGCAGCGCTCATGGACGCGCGAGATCGACTCGAACACATCCTCGGCGGTCAGCCGCAGCTTGTCCCGTTCCATCAACTCGTGGGCAAAGATGTTCAGCAGGATTTCGGAGTCGGAATCGGTGTTGATGTGCCGGCGGTCCTGGATGAACAGCTCGCGTTTAAGCAGGTCGGCATTGGTGAGGTTACCGTTATGCGCCAGTGCGACACCAAACGGCGAATTCACGTAGAACGGCTGCGCCTCGGCGCTGGAGTCGCAGCCGGCCGTGGGATACCGCACATGGGCGATGCCCATGTTGCCGACCAGGGATTCCATGTGTGCCTGTGAAAACACATCGCGAACCAGTCCGTTCTCCTTGCGGAGATAAAGCCGCCCGTCGGCATCGGTCATGATGCCGGCAGCGTCCTGCCCGCGATGCTGCAGCACGGTCAGGGCGTCGTACAGCTCCTGATTCACGGGCTGGTGAGACACGATTCCGGCAATTCCGCACATAACTTGTGTCCGTTTAAATCAAACCTGTGGCGTCGTTACTCGCCACTTTGTTCCGTGACCGCACGCTCGATCACGGTCTGCGACCAATCGTCCGGCAAAAAGCCCCGGACCCAGTCCGCCATCTCTTCAAAATGATGAAGAAAAGCCGAAGCCTGCCACCACGGATCCTGCTGCACCGGCGTAAAGATTTGCGCGGCCATGACCAGCACAGTGACCAGAATCAGGCCGCGGGCGATGCCAAACAACACGCCAACCATTCGATCAGTGCCGGCGAAATAGGTTTTCTTGACCAGTTCAGTCAGGAAATGTGTGCCGATCGCGCCGAGAATCAAGACCAGCAGGAATAAAAGGACATACCCAAGCCCCAAACGGGCCGAGGGCGCCGAAATATACGGTTCGAACAGGCTCGCGACGGTGGATGCGAACCGGATCGATACCCAGAACGCCACGATCCAGGTCGTCAGCGAACAGGCTTCCTTGATGAAGCCCCGAAACAGGCTGATCACCGCCGATACTGCGACGATGGCCAGAATGAGATAGTCGACCCAGACCATGGCAGATCAGCCGCGCGACGATGCTACGAGAGGACGCAAGCGATCAACCGGGCTGGAACTGTGACCACAAGGATGCATTGCAGCGATCGAAGGTGTGGAGGCACATGGTCCGGTCCGAAACGGCAATTCGCGAAGCCTGTCGGCGGCGCCGACGACGGTGTCATAGTGTAGCAACAATCCGCCGTGGGCCGAATGCGGAATCGGCGACCGCGGGCCGATCACTTCGGCGCGATGAGTTGCCCCGATTCGCCGATCTTGGTCTTGAGACTGCTCTGCGCAGCACGCGCCCCCCGCTCCGTCGCGTACGGCCCCACATAAAGGCGGGTATAGGTCTTGCCGCCGACCTGCACCGGTTCGAGCTGGGTCTGAAAATCACCATCACGTAGCCGGGCGGCCGTTCGCTCGGCATTGCTCCGGTCACCGTATGAGGCCACGCGGACGCGCCAGCCTGCCGCCGGATCCGCCGGCGCCGCCGGTTTCGCCGTGCTCGGCGCTGGCTTGCTCGGCGCTGGTTTGGTCGTGGCAGGCTCGTCGGCCTTGGTCTCGCGCGCTGGCGCGGTACCGGCGATTTGCGCATAGAGGTCGTTCTTTGCCGGCGCGGTTGGCTCGGTCTTGCTCGAGCTTGTCGCAGCAGGCGACTCAGCTGCCTTCGCGGGTTCAGTGCGCTGCGGAGCCGGATCGCTTGATGGCCGCGGTTTGGTGGTTGGCTTAGTCGGCGGCTTGGGTCTGGACGTCTCGACCGCTGCCGGGGTGTCCGCGACCCGCGACTCCGCCCGTTGCGCCTGCGCCGTGCGCTGCGAGTCCGACACTTCGGCGGGCTCATCGCGCGGCGTGGGCGTTTGCCGCTGTGCCAGCGCCGGCGGTTTTTCCAGCCCCGGCTGCACGATGATCACGTTGCCCGCCGGTGCCGCGCGCTCCTTGGGGCCGCCGAGTAGCGCGCCGAGTACCAACAGCGCCACGCCAACCAACACGGCGGCGCCCAGCAATCTGGCCTTGAGAGCATTAGTCATGGATATGGCGAAGCGCTGCTTCAACAGTCAGGAAGGAGCCGAAGCATACGACACGCCCGGCAGCGCCGGCCGCCATGCGCGCGGCGTCCAGGGCCTCTGGAACACCGGCGTAGCAGGCTCCGTGCTGCCCTGATCGTGCTCGAAGCTGCTCAGCCCGGAGCCCTCGCGGCCCCGTCGAATCCGCGAAATACCAGTGGACCGGCCCGACCGGCTCCACCCGCTGCAGAAACGCCTCGACGGTCGCGCTGACATCCTTGTCTGCCAGCATGGACAACACACCATGCAGCGCGCCAGCTCCGATGCGCTGCACGAGCGACCGCGCAAGCATTTCGGCCGCCTGCGGATTGTGAGCGGTATCCACAATGACCGCCGGCGCGCTGCCAATCGTCTGAAACCGTCCGACGATGCGGGCATGGGACAGGCCTTGTCGCAGCGCCTCTTCCTGTACTCCGGCACCGATCAGACCGAGCGCGGCAATCGCCACGGCGGCATTCTGTTGGGCGCAGACACCTCCGATGCCGGGAACTGGAAGATCAGCCCACCTGCGATTGTTCGCTTGCAGATGCCAGGTGCCATGACCATCACCGGTCCATCGAAGCGCGTCGGAGCCGGCCCGAACCACTGGTCCGTCGTGCCGGTTGAGGCGGTCGGTCAGCGCCGACGGTGGATCGAGTTCGCCAACCACCACCGGACGCCCAGGTCGAAGAATGCCCGCCTTCTCCAGGGCAATCGCATCACGACTGTCGCCAAGCCAATCCTGGTGATCCAGCCCTATGGATGTGATCACGGCAACATCGGCGTCGATCACATTGACCACATCCAGACGTCCGCCCAGACCGATCTCCAGAATCCAGAGGTCCAGATCCAGCTGGCTGATATGCCACAGCGCCGCCAGGGTGATGAACTCGAAATAGGTCAGCGGCACCGCTCCACGGGCGGCCTCCACGGCATCCAGGCCGGCGACGATGTCGGTATCGCTCGCCTCCACACCATTGATGCGCAGTCGCTCGTTGAAACGCAGGATATGCGGCGAGGTATAGCAGGCGACCCGCAACCCGGCCGCCAGCGCCACCGCTTCGGCCAACGCGACCGTGCTGCCCTTGCCGTTGGTGCCGGCGACGGTGAGCACGCGGGCCGGCGGCGACAGAATGCCCAGCGACTGGGCGACGAGCCGGACCCGTTCCAGCCCCAACTCGATGCGGGTCGGGTCCAGCGCGTTAAGGCGCTCCAGCCAAGCGGTTAGCGCCGGATCAGGCGCCGGGCTCATTCCGCTCAGGCGGCCGGCCGCTGCATCAGGATCGACAGCAGACGATGCAGACGCTCACGCATTTCACGGCGGTCGATGATCATGTCGATATGGCCATGCTCCAACAGGAACTCGGCGCGTTGGAAACCCTCGGGCAGCGTTTGTCGCACTGTTTGTTCGATCACCCGGGGTCCGGCGAAACCGATCAGGGCGCCGGGTTCCGCGGCATTGATATCGCCCAGCATGGCCAGACTCGCGGACACGCCACCGGTGGTGGGATGGGTCATGATCGAGATATAGGGCAAGCCACGCTCGGCCAGCCGGGCCAGCGCAGCACTGGTCTTGGCCATTTGCAGCAGCGAGAACAAGGCCTCTTGCATGCGCGCACCGCCGCTGGCGGTGAAACAGACCAAGGCACGGTCCTCGGCCAGGCAGGCATCGACGGCCCGGACGAATTTCTCGCCGACCACGCTGCCCATGGAGCCGGCCATGAAATTGAAATCAAATGCGGCGACGACGACAGGAACCCCGTTCAGCGTGCCCTTGATGACGACCAGGGCGTCCTTTTCAGCCGAACTCTTTTGCGCCGCGACCAGACGGTCGCGATAGCGCTTGGTGTCCTTGAACTTGAGCGGATCAGTCGCTTCCAGACCGCTCGCCAACTCCTCACGGCCATCGGGGTCCAGTAGCAGATCGATTCGTCGGCGTGCGGCGATAGGCCGGTGCGCGTCACATTTCGGACAGACGTCCAGGCTGCGTTCCAGTTCGGCACGATAAAGCGCCGCCTGACACTTGTCGCATTTGACCCACAAGCCTTCCGGTACATTGCGTTTGCGATCCCGGCCGGTGGCCTGGGACGGCATCAGTTTCTCCAACCAGCTCATGCTGCGTTCCCTGAGGTCTGCGCGCCAGCATCCATTGCCGCGCGTATCGGTGCAAGAAAGTTTCGTGCCACGTCGACAGCGGGACGTTCACCGCGGTCGACCAGCGCCTGGATCAGTGCCGAGCCGATCACGACGCCATCAGCCGTGTCGGCGACGATGGCCGCGGTATCTGCATCGCGTATCCCGAATCCAACGAGAATCGGCAAGCTGATATGCGCCTTGAGCTGGCGCACGCGCTTGGCCACCTCGTCCGTATCCAGGCGGTTCGACCCGGTCACGCCCTTGAGCGACACGTAGTAGAGATAGCCAGCAGCCTCCTGCGCAATCGCACGCATCCGTGGCTCCTGCGTGTTCGGCGCCGCGAGGAAGATCGGGGCCAGACCGGCCTCTCGCAGGTCAGGCGTGACGTCGGGCGCTTCTTCCGGCGTGAGATCGACGATGAGCACCCCGTCGACACCAGCCGCCGCGGCCGCCTTGGCAAAACGCGAGTAACCCATGGATTCGATCGGATTCAGATAGCCCATCAGCACGATGGGCGTCTGCGTATCGCGTTCCCGGAAGCGGCCGACAATCTGCAACACATCGATCAGGCGCAGCCCCTTCGCCAAAGCCCGTTCGCAGGCCAGGGCGACGGTGGGACCGTCGGCCATCGGATCGGAAAACGGAACGCCCAGTTCAAGTACATCCGCGCCCGCCTCGACCAATGCATGCAGTAGCGCCACCGTGTCGTCACCTGCCGGATCACCCGCGGTGACATAAGGCACCAAAGCCTTGCGGCGGTCGCGTTTCAACTGGTCGAAGGTCGCATCGAGCCGGTTCACAGTTCGATACCCTCGCGTTCGGCGACGGTGTTGATGTCCTTATCGCCCCGACCCGAGAGATTCACGATGATGGATGCCTCCGGACCCAGCTCCCGGGCAAGCTTGCCGGCATGCGCGATGGCATGTGACGACTCCAGCGCCGGGATGATGCCTTCAACTCGGGTGAGCGTGTGAAAGCCCTGCATCGCCTCGGCATCGGTTGCGGAAACGTATTCGGCACGCCCCGTGTCCTTGAGCCAGGCATGCTCGGGGCCGACGCCGGGGTAGTCCAGACCGGCCGAGATGCTGTGGGTCGGCAGAATCTGGCCGTTGTCGTCCTGCATCAGATAGGTGCGATTGCCATGCAGCACACCGGATCGACCTGCCGTGAGCGGTGCCGAATGGCGCCCTGTCTCCAGCCCGTGGCCCGCCGCCTCGACACCGATCAGCCTGACCGGATCATCAATGAAGGGATGAAAGATGCCGATGGCATTGGAACCGCCGCCCACACAGGCGACGACGGCATCCGGCAAGGCACCGGTCTGCTCCAGAATCTGTGCACGGGCCTCGCGACCAATCACCGACTGAAAGTCCCGCACCATGGTCGGGTACGGATGCGGCCCGGCCACCGTGCCGATGATGTAGAAGGTGTCGTCGACGTTGGCGACCCAGTCACGCAGTGCCTCGTTCATCGCGTCCTTGAGCGTGCGTGAACCAGAGGTGACCGGCACGACCTCGGCGCCGAGCAAGCGCATCCGAAATACATTGGGGGACTGGCGGGCGATGTCTTCCTCGCCCATGTAGACCACACATTTCAGGCCCAGCCGAGCCGCGACCGTGGCGGTCGCCACGCCATGCTGGCCGGCTCCAGTCTCGGCGATAATGCGCGTCTTGCCCATACGGTTGGCGAGCATCGCCTGCCCCACCGTGTTGTTCACCTTGTGGGCGCCGGTGTGGTTCAGGTCCTCACGCTTGAGGAAGATGCGTGCGCCGCCGTACTCGCGAGTCAGCCGCGCGGCAAAATACAACGGCGTGGGGCGACCGACGTAGTTGGCCAGATCCGCATCCAGCTCGGCGCGGAACGCAGGGTCAACCTTCAGCTTGTCGTAGGACTCGATCAGCGCATTCAGCGGCTCGATCAGTGTTTCGGAGACGAAGGAGCCGCCGTAGGGGCCAAAATGGCCAGGCGCGGGCGGTCTCGACGGTTCAGGGATCGGATTGGTCGGCACGTTGTACTGCTCTCATGAAAGCTTGCATGCGTTCGGCTGACTTCAGCCCCGGGCCATCTTCGACCCCGGTGCTGACATCCACCGCCCACGGACGAACGGCACGGATCGCCTGCTCGACATTGTCGGGTTGGAGCCCACCAGCCAGCATCAACGGCCGCTGGCGAGCCCAGCCCGCCACGCGATTCCAGTCAAAGGTCTGGCCGGTACCCCCGGCGGCACCAGGCGCATGGCTATCTGCCAGCACCAGCGCGTCCGGGTGCCCCGCAGGATCGACCGGAGTGGAGCCGCCAAGCCCCAGCGCCTTGATGTAGGGAAGCCCGAATTGACGGCATTCTTCAGCCGTTTCCGCACCATGAAACTGTAGCATGTCGGGCCGGACCACCTGAACGATCTGCTTGACCTGTTCAGCAGGCTGATCCATCACCAGGACCACGCAGGAACAGAGTCCGGGAATGCGCTCACGCAGCGTTGCGGCCTGCTGCAAATTCACCTGTCGGGGGCTTGCTGCAGCGAAAACCAGGCCGACGGCATCCGCGCCGAATTGAACGGCCTGATCAACGTCCTCGGCCCGCGTGAGCCCGCAGATTTTTATTCGAGTGCGTCGCATGGTGGTCCGAATAGCGCGGTATCACTGTCCGTCGAGGGGAAGTCGTAAGGTGGCGGATACAGGGCGGCGACGAAGTAAAGCCCGCCGGCCGGCCCGGTGACACCTGCCGCTTTGCGATCACGGGCAGCGAGAATGTCACCCATCGCCGCAGCATCACGCTTGCCCTGCCCGATCTCCAGCAGTGTACCTGCGATGTTGCGCACCATATGGTGAACAAAGGCGTTGGCCTGGATATCGATGAGCACGAAAGCGCCGAGCCGACGGACCTGCAAAGCGTCCACACGTCGCCATGGCGTACTGGATTGGCACTCCGAAGCACGAAACGAGCTGAAGTCATGCTCCCCGACCAGCACCTGTCCGGCGGCGTGCATGCGGTCTGCGTCCAGGGCATAGCTCCACCACGCAGCCCGGTCAGCCCAGATCGCCGAACGCGATCGGGAATTATGAATCACGTAACGATAGCGGCGGCCGACGGCCGTGTAACGGGCGTGAAAGGCGTCGTCCACCGGACGCACCCAGCGAATGCTGATATCCGCCGGCAGGCTAGTGTTGGCACCGAGCATCCAGCTATGCGTGGGGCGTGCGACAGGCGAATCGAAGTGCACGACCTGACCCAGGCCATGCACGCCAGCGTCGGTGCGGCCCGCGCAGATCACTCCAATCCGAGTATTCGCCACCGCGGACAGCGCGGCCTCAACATCGGCCTGCACCCCAGGCGAATGCTTCTGAGCCTGCCAGCCGGCATAGCGGGTTCCGAGATACTCCACTCCGGCCGCGAACCGCATCACAGCGCAAGCCCCGCGATCACGCCGCCTGCGAGCGCCACCGGCATCAGCCATTCCTGTAGCTGGGGGGTCGGCAACTCAATGGCCTGCGACGCAGTGTTTGCGGACGGTGCCTGTTCGATACCACGAATCAGCTCTGCCGCCGTGTCGACCCAGCCTTGCCTTGCGGCACCCCGCAACGCGTTGACCTGTTCCTGCAGCTCGCCCACCCGATGCAGCGTCATCGCCAGCCGGACCGCGAACCGCCGGGTGTGCAAACCCAGGCGTTCCAGCGGCGTGGTCAGCCAGACCATACCGCCCGCAAGCGCATCGGTGGGCACGGGCCGAACCAGCCAGTGCACCGCCATCAGCAGGGTTGCCAGGACCAGCGCCCTGTGACCACCTTCCAGGGCACCTTGCCAGGTCGGCCGCGCAGCCCAATCCAGCAGCGGTGTACCTGGCGTGAAGCCGAGATAGAGCACGGCCAATGCGAGAAACAACCATTTCAACTGCCAGAGTGCCCGCAGCCATTCCTTGATGGCGGTGCGTCCGCATTCCAGCAGAAACAGGAGAGCAACCACCCCGAAGAAGACGCCCAGCGCGGCGAGATCGACCAGCATCAGGCCAACCGCCAGGACCAGCAGCGTGATCAACCGGACGGGGGCCGACGGCTTTCGCCAGCTTGCAGAAGGATATCGAGTCAAACCAACAAGGTCCGTCGCCGCGACGAGCCATCACGCCGCATCAGACTCCGAACTCCCTTAGCTGCCGCCACTCAAGCGATTCTTCAGCGTCGCCGCTTCCGCCTTCTGCTCGTCGTTTCCGCCAGCCAGCACGTCGTCGATCAGGCTGTTCGCCATTTCGGCATCGCCCATGTCGACATAGGCTCTGGCCAGATCCAGCTTGCCACCAAGATCGGCATCGGCGGCCGTGTCGGAGTCGACATCCGCCGCATCGTCGTCGTCGAACATCGCGTCGAGATCAAAGTCCGTCGCATCGGTTGACACCGGAAGCGCCGGTTCCGCAGGACCGTCCGACTCGAAATCGAACTGATCGAGATCAATCTCGGAATCGTCGGCACTCAGCAGGTCACTTTCGCCGGACGACGCAGCATCCGCTACAGCCTCATCCCCCAGGTCGAAATCGCCCAGGTCAAAATCGAACGCCGGCTCATCCCCTGCCGGTTTATCGTCCGGTATCGCATCGACGTTCGCTGACGATGTCAGCGGGGGTTCGGGCTGTGGTTCGGGTGATTGAAGGCTTGGTGACTCCTCGGCGTCCACAACGAAATCATCCAGGTCGCCGAGAAAGGCTTCCGCCTCATCCGCGTCGATGGTTTCGCTTGACTCGTCCGAAGCCTCTTCGGACTCGACGTCGACGGAATCATCGATTCCAACCGCGGCGACTGGCGCCTCGCTCAGGGCCGGTTCATCAGGAAACTCCGGCACGATGTCCTGCGGTGGCGGTGCTGCTGCGACCTCATCGGCAACGCCGTCGTCAGCGCCATGGTCATCCGTCGACGGCTCAGCCTCGGCGCTGCCAACCTCGAAGTCCTCCAGGCCTGCCAACACGTCTTCGGCATCGTCTTCGCCCGCCTGGGTGCCGGTGTAGAGCGGCGCGTCAGACGTCATCGTGTCGATGTCGAAGGCGAGTCGATCCTGAATGTCGGCTGCCACCGCGGATTCGGGGTCAACCTCGTCCGCTACGCTGGCCGGCTCCGGCTCGGGCTCGGACGACGGCACGTCAGCGTCGAAGTCTTCGAGCTCGAACTCCAGCGAATGTCCGTCGTCTTCGACGCCCGCGTCGGCCTTCGTGGATTCGTTACTGTCGACCGTCGGCGGCTCGATCTCGAATGCCAGCGATGCCTCGTCCTCGGCGGTTTCATCGGCCCCAAAGTCATCGAGATCGAAGTCAGTCGCTGGCGCTGCTGTGTCGGGTTCGGCGTCAAAGTCCAGATCAAGACCAGCGTCATCGAACCCGGCCACTTCGTCCTGCTGGAAGATGGCCTCATCGGGGGCGAGCTGCTGCCCCATGATGATGACGCGCTGCCACTCGGCGGATGACAGCTCATCCTGGATTTGTTCGGCGAGTTCGATGAACTCGGCACGCTGGCTGGCCGCGAAATAGACCTCCGCCAGCTTGGCCTTCACATCGGCGCGACCCGGTTCAGCCTGCATCGCCTGCTGCAATAACAGGGCGGCCTCGTCATATAGCCCGTATGCCAGATGGAAATCCGCCTCCGCCACCGGATCGTCGCCGCTGACGTCGATCATGATGGTTTCGGAGTGGAACTGCTGCGTCGACTCCGAAGCCGGCGTCGCTTCGCGCGAAGGCTCATCGCCCGGCGCGGTCAGATTGCCCGCATCGAAGATCGCGGTCGCATCCAGATCGCCAGCGGTTTCGCCAGTCTCCTGCGGCGCCGTTGGCTCAGCGTCGCCGGCATCGTAGACCGCCGTCGCCACCATGAGATCATCGGCAACCGGTGCTGCGGCGGCAGGCGCCGCTTTCTCCGGCTTACTCCGCTGTTCGGCGGCGTCGGTTTCCGTCTGCGAGACATCGACCGGCGCGGGCTGCGGCGCGGTTGGCCAGATGGAGGCCGGTTCTTCAGCCGCCTGACGGCGTTTCCAGAACCAGTAGCCAGCCCCGCCGGCCACCAGAACCAACAACAGCAGCAACCAAGGGAACCCACCCTCGTCGTCGACCGGTTGCGCCGGCGCCGATGGCTGCTGAACCGGGCGTGTGGCGGGCGGTTCGTCCGGTTCCGCAGCCAGATCTTTCGCGCCGGCATCACCTTCAGTCGCTGGCGGAGCGGCGGCCAGCTCGGTCTCGACATCCGTGTCGTCGCGCGTTGACGGCTGGGGCTCCTGCGAGCGCCCTGCCTGCTGCGCACGCAAGCGCTCCAGCGCGCTCATCGGTTGTTCAGCCGGCGGCGAAGACCCCGCACTCGGCTCGCGACTGGCCGGCGGCGTGCTTTGCTCTGATGACGTTTGCGGTGACCGCGCCGGCTCGGCACGCGCCACGTCGGAATCAGCGACCTGCTCGTCGGCTCCCCCCGCGGCGGCCGTCTGGCTATCGGCAACAACCGGTTCAGGCGTTTCGGGCTCGCGTTGCGTCGGCGTGGCGTCTTCCGTGATCGCGCTGCCGGTTTCGGGCACCGGCGGCTCAGCAACGGCAGGTTGTTGGATCGGTTGGTCTTGTGTGGGCGTCGGCTCGGGGCGGCGAGGCGCTGCCGGCCGTTCGGCGCGAGGTGACGCCACCGGCGCCACTGGAGGCACGTACGCCCTGCGCTGGCGCGCGACCTCCTGCTTGGCCGTCTCAGGGTCGACGCTGGCAACGTCCGCCGCTGATGGCACGGCGAGCGTCGCGCCAGCCTTGAGGGTGTTCAGATTGCCGTCGAACGCCTCCGGATTGGCATAGAAGATCGCCAGCTGCATCTGATCCATCGACAGCGACGGGTCTGGGCGCAGGCGATACGCGATGCTCCAAAGCGTTTCGGATTTCTTGACTGGCCCGTATCGCCCGGTGGTGGTGCCACGCGCGGCGCCGACCGTCGGCGCGGAGGCCGCGGCTGCGGGTCGCGTCCGGGGTTGAGGCTTGGGCTGGACCGACGTTTCGGGCGATGCCGCGTCGACCCAACCAACGCCTTCGTTGAACGCCGGATCGGTGATGGGTTGTGCGGTGTCCGCAGGTGCTGGCGCCACAGGCCGGGCTGGAGCCGCGCTCTGCGGCTCTCCCACGCTCGGCTCAACCGCGGCCGGCGCATCGGATTGCGACTGCTCTGCCTGCGCGACCTGCTGGAAAGCCACGGCCGGCGGGTCAAGCAGGATGGTGTAGTTGCGCAACAGCCGCCCACTACCCCAGCTGAATTCCAGAAGCAGGTCCAGAAACGGCTCGCGGGCGGCGGTCCGCCCGCGGACGCGCACGAACGGCGATGCGCCCGGCACCACTTCAAACTGCAAGCCGGCGACATAACCGGTTAGTTCAAGACCGGCTGTTTCAAACGCAGCTGCCGACGCCGGGCTGACTACAAGCGTGCTGAGCTCGGATGACGATGCGGCCACGAGCGGCACCTGGGCATCCAGGGGCTCGTTGAGCATGGAACGCACTTCGATTTCGCCCAGCGCAAGCGCGTCGGCACGAAAGACGAGACTGATACTCGCGACCGCGAGAAAAACGGCGAATAAACGCATGATGCTGTCGACTCTCCCCTGGCGCGATGCCACTGGTCGACCTACCCCCGGTCTGAATTAGGCGCGTTAACTTGCTGTTATACCTTACAAACCTCTGGCGACCAAGGTTTCTGCGATCTGGATGCTGTTGAGCGCCGCACCCTTGCGGACGTTGTCGGAGACGATCCACAAATTGAGGCCGTTCGGATGGGAGATATCCTCGCGGATGCGGCCCACATAAACCGCATCGTTGTTAACCCCTTCCGTTACAGCTGTCGGGTAGCCACCATCTTCATGGCTGTCGACCACGACCACGCCAGGCGCCCGTTCGAGCAGCTCCCGGGCATCCAGTGCCGACAGCGGCTCCCGCAGTTCCAGATGCACGGCTTCGGAATGGCCGAAAAACACGGGAATGCGCACCGCCGTGGGGTTCACACGAATGTCCGCGCGCCCCATGATCTTCTGGGTCTCCCACACCATCTTCATTTCTTCCTTGGTGTAGCCGTTGTCCAGGAAGACATCAATGTGCGGCAAGGCGTTGAACGCGATCTGCTTGGGATACGCCGTCGGCGTCTCGATCTCGAGACCGTTGAGCAGCCGGGCCGTCTGGCCGGCCAGTTCCTCGACGCCGGGCTTACCGGTACCAGAGACCGCCT
Organism: Abyssibacter sp.; assembly: GCA_023146115.1. GTDB lineage: Bacteria > Pseudomonadota > Gammaproteobacteria > Nevskiales > OUC007 > Abyssibacter. The sequence goes on from JAGLCS010000026.1 coordinate 19,561, forward strand.
GATACGTGGCGACATTGATCCGTTCGATATGCGCCGCGTCGTCAATCGGCTTGAGGGCCACCACCATCTGAATGGTGGAGCAATTCGGATTGGCAATGATGTTCCGTGCTTCGAAGCCGTCCAGTGCCTGCGGATTCACCTCCGGCACGACCAGTGGAATGTCGTCGTCGTAGCGAAACTGCGAGGTGTTGTCGATAACCACGCAACCGGCGGCCGCAGCCTTCGGGGCGTATTCGGCAGAAACCGAAGCACCGGCCGAGAACAGGCCGATCTGCACCTTGGCAAAGTCGAAATCGGCAAGGTTCTGCACTTTCAGCTGACGCGAGCCGAAGGCCACGCGTGCGCCTGCGGAGCGTTCGCTCGCCAGCGCGTACACCTCGCCAACGGGGAACTTGCGCTCGGCGAGTATGGACAGCATCGCCTCGCCCACCGCACCGGTCGCACCGACGACAGCCACATCGTATGTCTTGCTCATGATCGTCTTTCCAATTCGTTAAGTGTTCAGTCCGCGCGGCTTTCCAGCGCCCGGATCACGGCGTCACCCATGGCGACGGTTCCGACGCTGGGGCCGCCGCCGGTTTGCAGATCGGCGGTACGTAGCCCGCCCGCCAGCACCTCTGCCACCGCGGTCTCGACCGCGTCGGCCATCGCTATTTCGTTGAGGCTATAGCGCAGCAACATGGCCAGCGACAGCATCGTCGCCAGCGGGTTCGCCTTGTCCTGCCCGGCGATATCCGGCGCCGAGCCATGCACCGGCTCGTACAGACCGCGGCTCTGCTCGTTGAGCGATGCCGATGGCAACATGCCGATGGAACCGGTCAGCATCGCAGCAATGTCCGACAGGATGTCGCCAAAGAGGTTACCGGTCACGATGACATCGAACTGCTTCGGCGCCCGCACGAGCTGCATGGCCGCATTGTCGACATACATGTGTGACAGCTCGACATCCGGATAGTCCTGAGCAACCGCCGTCACCGTGTCACGCCAGAATTCGGAGACTTCCAGGACGTTGGCCTTGTCCACCGAGCACAGCCGCCCATCACGCAGTCGAGCGATCTCGAACGCGCGCCGGGCAATGCGCTCGATCTCGTCCCGGCGGTAGACCATGGTATTGAACGCACGATGCTCGGCGCGCTCCCGCGGCTGGCCGAAGTAAATGCCTCCGGTCAGCTCGCGCACGATCATGATATCCAGCCCGGCCACCAATTCCGGGCGCAGGCTGGAGGCGGATGCCAACTCCGGCACCAGACTGGCCGGCCGCAGATTGGCGAACAGGTCCAGCGCCGCACGAATGCGCAGCAGCCCACGCTCCGGACGCAGGTCGCGTTCGATGCCGTCCCACTTCGGACCGCCGACGGCGCCGAACAGGATGGCATCGCTCGCCTTTGCAAGAGCCTGGGTGCTGGGTGGCAGTGGATCACCGTCCGCCTCATAGGCGGCGCCGCCGATCAGCGCCGATTCGGTTTCCACGTTCAGGCCATGGGTGCGGACCAGGGTCTGCAACACCCGCTCGGTCTGCCCGACGATCTCCGGACCAATGCCATCGCCAGGAAGTAACAGCAGCTTGTGCGTCATACCTCGGTGACTCCCTGCAACCACGGCGAGGCCGCTCGCTGTTTGGCCTCGAATGCACGAATGGCCTCTTCGTATTGCAGCGTCTTGCCGATCTCGTCCAGCCCCTGCATCAAGGCATCGCGGCGAAAGCCATCGATGTCGAAGCTCCACACGCGCCCGTCTGGGTGCCGCACTTCGCAGGCCTGCAAATCCACCGTCAGATCCAATGGCGCGGCCAGCGCATCCTGCATCAGGGCTTCGATTGCATCAGCCGGCAGCACGACGGGCAGCACGCCATTCTTGAAGCAGTTGCTGAAAAAAATGTCTGCATAGCTCTCGGCGATGACCACGCGAAACCCGTAGTCCGCCAGCGCCCAGACCGCGTGCTCACGGGAGGAGCCACAACCGAAGTTGCGCCGCGCCAGCGCGATACTGCTGCCCCGGAACGCCGGCTGGTTCAGCACGAATTCAGGATTCTCCGTGCGGTCTTCCGGACGCGAATCCAGTGTGCCCGGATCCTTGAAGCGCCATTCGTCGAACAGGAAGGCACCGAAACCCGTGCGTTTGATCGATTTCAGGTATTGCTTGGGAATGATGGCATCGGTGTCGACATTCGACCGATCCATCGGCATCACCCGGCCAGTGTGCGTAATCAGTGCTTCCATGATCTAGGCTCCCAGTTCCAGCGTGCGCACGTCGACAAAATGACCATGGACGGCCGCAGCCGCCGCCATCGCCGGGCTGCACAAATGCGTACGCCCGCCCTGTCCCTGACGTCCTTCGAAATTGCGATTGGATGTCGAGGCGCACCGTTCGCCAGGGTCCAGTCGGTCTGCGTTCATACCCAGACACATGGAACAACCCGGCTCGCGCCACTCGAATCCGGCATCGACAAAAACCTTGTCCAAACCTTCGGCCTCTGCCTGCGCCTTGACCAGACCCGATCCCGGCACGACCAGCGCCTGGCGGATGTTGGGGGCCACGCGACGGCCTCTGGCCACAGCCGCGGCTGCGCGCAAATCCTCAATCCGTGAATTCGTGCAGGAACCAATGAACACACGGTCCATGGCGATCTCGGTCAGGGCTTGCCCGGCGCGGATGTCCATGTATTCCAGGGCCCGCGTCCATCCGGATCGCTTGTCAGCCGGCGCGGCGGCCGGATCCGGCACGCGGGCGGTGACGGGCGCCACCATCTCCGGGGAGGTGCCCCAGCTCACCTGCGGCGTGATGTCGGCTCCCTGCAGCTCGACTTCAACGTCGAACACGGCGCCGGCATCGGACACCAGATCCCTCCACGCAGCCTCGGCCTGGTTCCACAGTGCACCACTCGGCGCATAGGGGCGGCCGCGCACGTAATCGATCGTCTTGTCATCGACGGCGACCATGCCGGCTCGGGCGCCCGCCTCGATCGCCATGTTGCACAAGGTCATACGCCCTTCCATCGACAGGTCGCGGATCGCCTGACCGGCAAATTCGATCACACAGCCAGTGCCGCCGGCGGTTCCGATCTCGCCAATGATGGCCAGCACGATGTCCTTTGCAGTGACTCCCGCACCCACCGCCCCATCCACGGTGACGCGCATGCTGCGTGATTTCGACAGCACCAGGCATTGCGTGGCCAGCACATGCTCGACCTCGGAGGTTCCGATGCCGAATGCCAGCGCCCCGAACGCGCCGTGGGTGGCCGTGTGCGAATCGCCACAGACTACCGTCATGCCCGGTAAGGTCGCGCCCTGCTCCGGACCCATGACGTGGACGATGCCCTGCCGTGGGTCGCCCAGGTCGAAGAACGTCATTCCCACGGTACGCACGTTGCTCCGCAGCGCCTCGACCTGCGTACGGGAAATCGGATCGGCAATTTCCACACTCTGATCCGTGGTCGGCACGTTGTGATCCGGCACGGCGAGGTTCGCATCCAGACGCCAGATATCCCGCCCGGCCAGCCGCAGCCCCTCAAACGCCTGTGGCGAGGTCACTTCGTGAACGAGATGGCGATCGATATAGACCAGGGCTGTCCCGTCACCGTTGTCGCGCACCATGTGGGCATCCCACAACTTGTCGTAAAGCGTCTGTCCAGCCACGGCCCAACCTCTCTGGCATCCATCAGGGGTGGCGACTGTGCCCGCCTGGCACTCATTCTACAAATGAATTATTTTTCCTACACACATTCCATAATGGAATTACCCGACACAAATGGACACTGCCCAACTGCAAGCGTTTGTCAGCACCATTGAGTCCGGCTCGGTATCGGCCGCGGCCGCCCGCCTGCATTTGACCCAGTCAGCCGTCACCAAACGCCTGCAGGCGCTGGAATCGCAACTCGGCGAGACGCTGCTTGACCGCATTGGCCGCGGCGTCCAGCTCACCGACGCCGGCCAGCGCCTGGTACCGATTGCGCGCCGAATTCTGGCCGACATGACACTGGCGCAGCAGGCGGTTCGCAGCGCGCCTGGTACCGTCACCGGCGAACTGAATCTGGCGACCAGCCACCACCTGGGCCTGCACCGCTTGCCGTCAGTACTCAGCCGATTCTCCCGCGCCTACCCCGCCGTGGATTTGAACCTGGAATTTCTGGACTCGGAGGAAGGCTGTGACGCCGTGGAATCGGGCCGACTGGAACTGGCCGTCGTCACACTGCCGCGCCGACCGTCCACCCGCCTGCTGACCCGCGTGATCTGGGAAGATCCGCTCACGCTCTGCGCTGCGCCAGACCACCCGCTGACGACGCAAGCCGATCTGACAATCGAGCACCTGGGGCGTCACGCCGCGATTCTTCCGGATCGCCGCACCTTCACCCACCGGCTGATCGCGGATGCGCTGGCGCAGGTCGACATGGCGCCGAAAGTCCGCATGTCCACCAACTACCTGGAGACGATCAAGATGTTGGTGTCGATCGGGTTGGGCTGGTCGGCGCTGCCGCGGACGATGCTGGACGACTCCATCGTCGCCCTGCCACTGGATCTGAACATCCACCGCAGCCTCGGCACGGCCGTGCACCGCGGGCGCACGCTCTCTGGCCCGGCGCGCGCGTTTCTCTCCGTTCTGGAGCCAGCCACCGGCTAAGCGAGGACAAGTCCCGAGAAATTCAGGTCTCCACCACGGCCGCCGGCCGGCCCGACCGGACCAGCGCCGGGCCACGTAGGTAGCGCCATGCGACCAGCCAGCCGGCAATGGCCGAGCCGGCCGCGAACAGGAACAGCGCTTCCGATGGGAGATGGTCCCAGATTACGCCGCCCAGCAGGCTGCCCAGCGCACCACCGGCGCCGAAGGAAACCGCGCTGTACAGGGCCTGCCCTCGGCCTTGCTGGCGCCCCAGAAACACGCGATTGATCAAAAACACGCCGACGGCGTGATAAAGCCCGAAGGATCCCATGTGCAGACATTGGATCAGCACCAGCATCGGCAGCGACCCCGCAAAAAACGCCAGCAAGGACCAGCGCAGAGCGGCCACGGCCAGCGCCACTAGCATCAAGCGGCGCGGGCCATAACGCCGCAGCCAGCGCGGCGCGAGCAAGAACGTCAGAATCTCCGCCGCTACGCCCATGGCCCAAAGGCCGCCGATCAGGCTTTCGCCATGACCATGGCTTTTCACGTACAGCGAGTAGAAACCGTAGTACGGACCGTGGCTCATCTGCATCAGCGCGCAGGCCAGCAGCAGACCGGCGACCATCGGTTGCCGCAGCGTATGCAGGATCGGCCCGGGGTCATGCGTGGTCTGCGCTTCGGGTTCGCGCACCGTCGAGGCGACCAGCGCCAGCATGCCGAGCACGGCCGCAACCACATAGGGCAGCACGGTTACGCCCACCCGCTCGATCCAGGCGCCCAAACCGATGGAGGCGATGATGAAACCGACCGAGCCCCAGAGCCGGATCTGTCCGTAGCGATCGGCCTCATCCCGCAGGTAGTTGAAGGTGATGGCCTCGAACTGAGGCAGCGCGGCGTTCCAGAAGAACGCGAACACCACGATGACAAGCAGCAGCGGCCAGAAGCTACTGACCTGCGGCACCACCAGAAAGGCCGCCGCAGCCAACACCGCCGCGAGCCGGATCACCGGTAAGCGGTGTCCCAGATGATCGGCCAGTTGCCCCCATACATACGGCGCGATGATCTTCAGGCCCAGCATCGCCCCGAGCAACACACCAATCCGGGACGCCGAGTAACCGATGTCATCGAGGTAAACGCTCCAGAACGGCAGCAGCAACCCCAGGGTCGAGAAGTAGAACGCGTAGAACGCCGATAAACGGACGTACGGCAGCTTGGCCGGCAAAATCTTAGCGCTGCGCGGGAATGCGCGGCGTCGTCGGGGTGACGTCGGCGTTCTGAGCCCGGTGTCGTAACCAGTGGTCGATGATCACGAGCGCCATCATCGCCTCGACAATCGGCACCGCGCGTATGCCCACGCAGGGGTCATGGCGCCCGGTGGTGCGCATCTCGGTGGCCTCACCGGCCCGGGTGATGGTCTCGCCGGGAATGATGATGCTGGAGGTCGGCTTGAACGCGACGCGCGCGACCAGGTCTTGGCCGGTGCTGATGCCACCGGCCACTCCGCCCGAGTGGTTGGAGCCGAAACCGTCGGGGCTGAGCACATCACGGTGCTCGCTGCCGCGCTGGCCGGCCGCGGCGAAGCCGTCACCGATCTCCACCCCCTTGACCGCATTAATGCCCATCATGGCCTTGGCGATGTCGGCATCCAGCCGGTCGAACACGGGCTCGCCAAGACCGGGAGGCATACCGGTGGCCTCTACCTGCAACACTGCGCCCACCGAATCGCCGTCGCGCCGCAACGCGATCAAATCCTGCTCCAGCGCCTCCACCTGTCCGGGATCCGCACAGAAAAACGGGTTGTCGTTAACGGCGCTCCAATCATGAATCGCCAGCGCTCGCGAACCGATGGCCGTGACACAGGCCCGTATCGATACGCCGAGCTGCGTCTGCAGGTATTCGCGGGCAATCGCACCCGCCGCCACCCGCACGGCGGTCTCACGGGCGCTGGAGCGCCCGCCACCCCGGTAATCGCGAAACCCGTACTTCTGGTCGTAGGCGTAGTCGGCGTGATTCGGACGGAAGACGTCCTTGATCTTGTCGTAGTCCCGCGAGCGCTGATCCTGGTTACGGATTAACAGCCCGATCGGGGTTCCGGTGGTCTTGCCCTCGAACACGCCGGAGAGAATCTCGACCGCATCCGGCTCCTTGCGCTGCGTCACATGCCGGGAGGTGCCGGGGCGCCGACGATCCAACTCGCGCTGGATCAGCGCCTCGTCCACCGCGAGCCCGGGCGGGCAGCCGTCAACGACACAGCCAATGGCGGGGCCATGCGATTCACCAAATGAGGTCACTGCGAACAGATGACCGAACGTGTTTCCAGACATGCGGACCGTACTTCGAAAGGCGATGCAGCGGCATCGCGGGACGCAGAAGTCTACCGCGGCAAATCGTCCTCGCCGACCACGAAGATCCCTTCGCCGCCTTGTTCCAGCTCGACCCAGGTGAACGGCACGGCCGGGAACGCCGCTTCAAACTCGGGGCGCCAGGCACCGACTTCACCAATGAGACTGCCGCCAGCTCGCAGATGCCGGCGCGCTTCGCTCACGATCCGACGCGGATGCTCCATACCGTCCTCGCCAGATTCCAGACCCATCCGGGGTTCGTGCGCGAACTCCTCCGGCAGTGCATCCACTTCCAGGCTCGGCACATAGGGCGGGTTGGTCAGAATCAGGTCAAAGGTCTCGTCGGCCAGGGCATCGAACAAATCGGATTCAACCAGCGTCGCGCGCTCTTCGAGGCCGTGAAACTCCACGTTCATCGCGGCCACGGCCAAGGCATCCGGCGACAGATCAGCCAGCACCAGCGTGGCTTCAGGAAAGGCCATCGCCGCCGCCAACCCGATACAACCCGAGCCACAGCAGAGATCAAGAATGCGCGTCGGCGGATGAGACAACCAGGGGCTGAACCGCTGATGAACCAGCTCGGCCAGCGGGGACCGCGGAACCAGTACGCGCTCGTCGACAAGAAATGGCATGCCCGCAAACCAGGCCTCGCCGGTGATGTAGGCGACCGGCCGGGCATCGACGATGCGCTCATGCAGTGCCTCGTAAATCGCTGTTCGTTCGTCATGCAACAGGCGCCCCCGAAGCCAGTCGAGGGTGCTGTCCTGCGGCAGGCCCAGCACGTGGCGCACGAGAAAGACCGTTTCGTCCAGCGGCGAAACATAGCCATGCCCGCTGCAGCGCTGCGCCCGCTGCATCTCGGATGCGCCCCATCGCGCCCAGTCCAAACCGGTTTCCAGCATGTCGATCACGGTTTGAGCGGCTGCGTCTGTCATAATTTCTTCTCTTGGCTCCCTGCCCACAAGCAAGTTCTCCCTCGAGATGTCCAAACGTCTGTTGTTATTAATCGTCGTGGCTCCGGCCGCGCTGGGTCTGATTGTCGCCATGATCCTGCGTGCACCCGCTCCGGTGCAATCCATCACCCTGCTGGACAACCCGCGACCCCTGCCGGATACGCGCCTGTTGACCGGCGAGCAGCAGACCGTGTCGGCCAATGCCGCAGGCAAGCAGTGGCGGCTGATGTTCTTCGGTTTCACGCACTGCCCGGACATCTGCCCGACCACGCTGCAACGGCTGGCGAAACTGCGCGGCGACTCCGACCTGCTACGCGATGCATTGCGTCTCGAGTTCGTCACGGTAGACCCGGAACGCGATACACCGGAAACCATGCAGCAATACGCCACCTACTTCGATCCCAGCATCCGTTCGCTCACCGGGTCGACCGACGCCATCGCCGAACTCGCCGAAGGCGCCGGCATCGCGTTTGTGAAGGTGCCGATGGATGACGGCGGCTACACGGTCGACCACTCAGCTGCGCTAGTCCTGGTCAGCCCATCCGGCGCCATCGCCGGTTATATCCTGCCGCCCTGGGATGACGATCAGCTGCGCAAGGACCTTGAGACCGTGGTGGCTTCGTGAGCGAGGCCCGCGAGCGCCTCACACCACAGCAACGCGCGTTCGTGCTGTTGCAAAGGGTGTTGCCCACGCTGATGCTCTCGCGACTCGCGCACCGCATCACGCGCAGCCAGCGCGCCTGGCTTAAGCGGCGCCTGATCCAGCGATTCATGTCCCACTTCGGCATCTCGTTGGCGGACGCCCGGCTGCGCAACCCGGATGCCTACGTCAGCTTCAATCACTTCTTCACGCGCGCGCTAGTGCCCAGCGCCCGCCCCATCGACCCCGACACGGACGCGCTGATCAGCCCGGTGGATGGAGCCGTCAGCCAGGCCGGGGCGATTCAGGAAGGTCGCCTGATTCAGGCGAAGGGAATCCGCTATTCAGCGGCCGAATTACTGGGCTTGGATGCCGTTGGTCTGGGCGCATTCCTCGGTGGGGAATTTGCGACCTTGTATTTGTCACCCAAGGACTACCATCGGATCCACATGCCAATGGACGGCAAATTGATATCGATGAGCTTCCAACCTGGGCGGCTGTTCAGCGTCAATCCGACGACGGTGGCGGGGATTCCGCGCGTGTTCAGCCGCAACGAGCGGCTGAACCTGTTCTTCGAGACGGCAGTCGGCCCGTTCGCACTCGTGTTGGTTGGCGCGATCTTTGTTGGTTCGATCGAGACCCGCTGGACGGGTGTCGTGACACCGCCGCATGGTCAACGCGCCTGGCAGAAGCGCATGGACACACCGGTCTCGGTCGCCAAGGGCGAAGAGATTGGTCGGTTCAACATGGGTTCCACTGTCATCCTGCTGGCCGGGGCCGGCGGTGTGCAGTGGAGTTCGCAATTGCAACCACTGGCTCCGCTGCGCATGGGGCAGCGGATTGGAACCCTTGGCAGAGATTGATGCGCGCGCGGAACTGCTGCGGGCATCACGCCATCAGAACTAGGATGCTGGCCTAGGAGGCCGTCAATGAATCTGGCACGAATGGAATCGCTGGGATACGCTTCCCACTCAATGGATATGGACGCACATAGTCAACTCGACCGGGCCCTGCGGCGCTTACTGCGCCCGTTGGTGCGCATCATGCTCCGGCAAGGCATTTCCTTTGGCGAGTTCTCGGAAATCGCCAAGCGCACCTACATGGAGATCGCCTGGGACGAATTCACACCCAGCGATGCGCGCGCATCGGACTCGCGCGTAGCCATCATGACCGGACTGACGCGCAAGGAAGTGAAGCGTCTGCGCGAAACCCGCGCGCAGAAGACTGAGACGTCCACCAATCACATGAACCGGGCGACGCGCGTGCTGTCAGGCTGGTTCCGTGACCCGGATTTCTGCGACGAAAAGGGTCAGCCACGCAGGTTGAACATGACCGACGACGGCCTGCAGTTTCCGGCGCTGGTTCGCCGCTATTCGGGCGATATGCCGCCGCGCGCGATGCTCGAAGAGCTGCGTCGCGTGAACGCCGTGCGCGTCGATGAGAAGGGCATCCAGGTCCTCTCCCGCAGCTTTGTGCCCGCCGGTGGTGACCCCGACAGCCTGCGCATGTTCGGCCTGGCCATGAGCGACCTGGGCCACACCATTGACCGCAATCTGAACGATGGCACCAGCAGTGAAGAGCTTTTGTTCCAGCGCTACGTGTCGAACGCCCAACTGAATCCGCGCATGGTGCCGCTGTTCAAGCGCTTGCTCGCCGAACGTGGCATGCAATTGCTGGAGTCGCTGGACGATTGGATGTCCAGCAACGAACAACCGGATGACGCGGCCGGCTCATCCGCTCATATCGGCGCTGGCATCTATTTCTTTGATCGCACCGACCAGCCCCCCACCGACGACTAATCCATGCACCGATTGCTTGCCCACCGCCTGTTCCCTGCCCTTGTTGCCGCCAGCCTCACGGTGGCCTGCGGCACGGCTTTGCGGGTGGCCGGCATCGAAGGCACAGGAGACTCGAACGGCTCGGCGTCCGGTTATGGCAGCCTGTTCGTCAATGGCCGGGAGTTCGACACGAGTCTCACTGAGTTCCGGCTGAATGGAGCCTCGGCGACCGAAGCCGACATCAAGGTCGGCATGCAAACCTCGGTGCAAGGCGACCTGCTCGCCGAGCAGGCAAGCAGCGTTTCTGCCCGACGCGCGCTGCTGGCGCCCATCGACGGCATCGCACGCGTTGGCGCGGTCAAAACGGCGTCGTTATCCGTCCTCGGACAGAACGTTCGCGTCGATGAGATGACCCGGCTGATCGGCATCACGCTGGATGAACTCGACTCCGACATGCTGGTGGACATTCATGCGCTGGTGCCGGCATCAGGCGAAGCGCTGGCAACCTATCTCGCCGTGGAAGATTCCGACTACAGTGCCGGCAGCCAGCCGCTGACACTGACCGGCTTTGTCGACACGCTGTCGGCGACCGAGCTGACGATCGGCTCGCTCACCGTAGACGTCAGCGCAGCCACCGTCGTAGACGCCGTGGCCATTGGCGATCGCGTCACCGTCACCGGACAACAACCAACCCGCGGCGGCACGTTATTCGCGTCCGTGGTCACACCGGCGCCGGCCGCACCGACGCCAGCCACCTACGCCGATCGCGCCGTAGTTGTGGACGCCATCGATGGCAGCCGGGTGCGCGGCGGCCAAACCGAGATTGAACTGGCCGATGCGCAGCGCCGCGATACCGCCGCGCAGTCCATCGACGTTGGAGCCCATCTGCTCGCCCGTGGCCCGGTCGACGACAGCGGCCTGCTGAACGCAGCCGACTACTGGGTGATCCCGGCACCCGATGTCCTGCTGCACGGCGTCGTCGCAAGCCTGACACCGAACATCCAGGTTCTTGATCAGGCCCTCACCGTGCAGCCGCTGACCCAATACATCGAGTCCCGGCCCGGCCAGCCACGGCAGTTCTCGGCCACCGACTTGCAGCTCGGTGACGCGCTTGCGTTGGTCGGGTATTTCGACCAGAGCGGACAGCTCGTCGTGACACGCATGGAACGTACGCCCGCCGACCCGATAGCAGCGGTTTACGGCGTTCTGTCGGATATCGTGGCAGGCGTCACCTCCAACACACTGGTCATTGGCGGTGTCAACGTGATCACCGATGACAATACCGTCTACGAATCGGTCGGCGGTACCGAGATCTCGGAAACTGTCTTCCTCGCGACGGCAACAACGGGACTGCTGGTACAGGCCTGGGGCGAGGAAGTCACCGGCGCACACACCCTGCTCGCCAGCCGGGTCCGGCTGCTGAATTCGGAAGAAGATATCGCCACAGCGCGCTAGCGTCGGCCGCGGTTGTTTGTCGCCTAGTCGCGAGCAAACGGCATCACATGCCCCACTGCGTTCGCGCCTAGCGCGCACATAAGCAAGCGATCAACGCCCAACGCGACACCGCTTGCAGCCGGCAGCCCGAGCTCCAGCGCCGCCACCCAGTCCGCATCGATGGCCATGACGGGCAACCCGGCCCGGCGACGATACTCCAGATCCGCGGACGCCCGGCGGCGCCAGGCGTCCAGCTCGGTGAGTTCCTCACCGCCGTTTGCCAACTCCACGCCAGCCCAATACAACTCAAAGCGCAAGGCCCGCGTATCGTCGGCAGGATCCAGCCGGGCGAACGCGGCCTCTTCCGCGGGAAAACCCGTCACGAAGACCGGGCGATTCTGGCCCAGAGTCGGCTGAACACAGTGGGAAAACAGCAAGTCGCGTAACGCACGGGGATCAGCGGTCTCCAGCAGCTGCCGCGAGACGCCAAGGCCGGCTGCGCGTTGAGCCAGGGCGTGCCGGTCAGCCTCGGGTTCCAGGCTCGTGTGTTCCACGAACACGCTCCGCCAGTCCAACGTGTCCACTTGCGTCACCGCGGGCTCGACCAGGCGCAGGATGGCGACCACCTCGTCCATCAAGTTCTGCATCGACCAGCCCGGTCGGTACCACTCCAGCATCGTGAATTCGGGCTGATGCAACCGACCCAGCTCACCGGCGCGGTAGACCTTGCCCAGCTGATAGATCGGCCGACCATGTTCCGCCAGCAGGCATTTCATCAATGCCTCAGGCGACGACTGCAGGAACTGCGGCTCCGCAGCCTCGCCCACGGCGAGCACCGGGATATGCGGGTCGGAAGCGCAGGTGATCCGCAAGGACGGCGTGTCCACCTCGACCACGCCGCAAGCGGCGAAATAGGCGCGAATCGCCGCCATCAAATCAGCGCGTTGCCGGAGCCGCTCCCAGCTCAGTCCGGAGCGGCCGTGCTCTCGCATGGCTTATTCTTTGACGCGCGACACGTACTCCGCCGTGCGCGTATCCACCTTCAGGAGTTCGCCCTCTTCGACGAACAGCGGAACGCGCACGACTGCGCCCGTTTCCAGCGTGGCCGGCTTGCCGCCACCACCGGAGGTGTCGCCACGCACACCGGGATCGGTTTCGGTGACCTTCAACTCAACGAAATTTGGTGGTTCCACGGAAATCGGCGAGCCATTCCAGAGCATCAACTTGCAGACGTCCTGCTCTTTCAACCAGATCTTGTTATCGCCCACCGCGACTTCGTCTGCCGAGTACTGCTCGAAGCTGACGGGCTCCATGAAGTGCCAGAATTCACCGTCGTAGTAGAGATACTGGAGGTCCAACTCCATGACGTCGGCACCCTCGACGGTGTCGCCGGACTTGAACGTCTTTTCGACAACGCGGCCATTCTTGAGATTGCGCACGCGCACGCGGCTGAAGGCTTGGCCCTTACCCGGCTTCACGAATTCGTTTTCGACGATGGTGTAGGGATCACCGTCGAGGAGAATCTTCAGGCCGCTCTTGAACTGGTTCGTGGCGTAAGTCGTCATAGGGTCTCGCTCGCGCTGCGCCGCTGGCTGCGCGACGCCGATAGAATAAAAGGGATATGGAAGCGCGCATGATACAGCCACAGCCGTCGGGGACCGAGCCCCCGCAAGCGTTCCGCTCGCCCGGCGAGTTGCTCCGCCACCTTGGCCTCACGGAAGCGGCGCTGGCCTTTGCGCTCGACCCTCACCCGGATTTTCCGTTTCGTGTTCCACGTGCATTGGCCGACCGCATGCGACATGGCGACGCGAAAGACCCGATCCTGCGTCAGGTGCTACCCAGTCTCGAGGAGCGCGCCGCCGATCCGTTGGCTTCGACCGACCCGGTCGGCGAGTCGCAGTTCGCGATCGGCGATGGCCTGATTCGCAAGTACCCCGGCCGGGCTCTCATCGTGACCACTGGCGCCTGTGCCGTGCACTGCCGGTATTGCTTTCGCCGTCACACGGACTACGGTGCCGTCGGCCTGGGGCGGCAACTGGAACGCGCCATTGAGGTACTGGAAGGCGACGCGACGATTCACGAGGTGATTCTGTCCGGCGGCGATCCACTTTCGCTGGCTGAACATCGCCTGATCGACCTCATCCAGGCGCTGGGCGACATCGCCCACCTGACCACACTGCGGCTGCATTCACGCACCGTGGTGGCAGATCCAGAGCGGCTTGGCGATCCGCTCATCGACGCGCTCGCAGCCAGCCGGCTCCGCATTGTCCTCGTGACCCACGTAAACCATGCCGCCGAGATCGGCCCATCGGCCCAGACGCGTCTGCGGGCGCTACAGAACGCCGGGATCACCTTGTTGAATCAATCCGTACTGCTAGGCGGCGTCAACGATCACGTCGAGACGCTGGCCGAGTTGTCGACCACACTCTTCGAAAACGGGGTGCTACCCTATTATCTGCATGCGCTGGACCCCGTGGCCGGTGCGTCTCACTACCGTGTCACTGACCTACACGCATTGCACATCATGCAAGAGCTTCGAGATCGTCTGCCTGGGTACTTGATTCCGCGCTTCGTTCGCGAGGTTCCGGGTGATGATTCCAAGCGCCCCGTTGAAGTGGGTCCGACAATCGCCACCAGCACGGAGCACTCGTGAGTCGCAGCCGGCAGAAACCCCAGTTGATCGTCGCGTCGCGCACGGAAAACCTCGCGAACACGATCCAGAGCGAGTTACGCAATTCGGGCATCCAGACACAGGTGCACTGGCCGTCGGCGGGCGACGAATTCGGCTCGATGCTGGCGAGTCTCACCCCCGAGTTAGTGCTGTGTGAAGAGCGCCTCAAGGACCCGGCGGTTGAGGATGTGATTCGGGCGGTCCGCGACTTCGATCCCGACCTGCCGGTGCTGGTCATGGGCGATCATGTCACGCTGATGCGCACCGTCGGCGCCATTGACCTGGGCGCGCGCGATTTTGTGTCGTCGCAGGACATGCGCCATCTCACCCTGGTCGTGCGCCGCGAACTGGAGTGCTACGAGGACCGTCGTCGCATGCATTCGCTGTTCAAGCGGGCGCAAGAGCTGGAAGCCCGCGCCCGCAGCCTGTTGAAGGAGACCGGTGACGCGGTGCTGCAGGTGCAGGAAGGCGTGATCACCGAGATCAACCCGGCCTTTCTGGGCCTGCTGGGGCGGACCACCGACGACGACGCATTGATCGGCCAGCCTGTGCTGGATATCGCCGCTGCCGACGACCAGCCATCGTTGAAAACCGTTCTGAAGCGAGCCCGTAAATCACCGGCAACGGAGATCGAAACGGAGATCCGGCTGCTGGGCAAGGACGGCGTCACGCCACCGGTGCAACTGGATGTGGCCTCCAAGTTCGTCGATGGCGAGCTGGTCACCGAATGCATGGTCCGCCAAAGCGCGCTGGACA
Source organism: Abyssibacter sp. (assembly GCA_023146115.1). Lineage (GTDB taxonomy): Bacteria > Pseudomonadota > Gammaproteobacteria > Nevskiales > OUC007 > Abyssibacter. The sequence goes on from JAGLCS010000026.1 coordinate 34,734, forward strand.
AGGCATTCTCGCCCGGTAGCCGACCCGACCTGTTCAAGCGGCTACAGGCACTCACGCCTCCTGTCGATGGCAGCCTGACCGCGCTAGTGCTCATCTACGTCGACCAGTTCGATTCCCTGGAAGAGCGCATCGGCTATCTGGATTCCGATCAGATTCTGCAACACCTTTACGACATGCTGGCGCCGGTTCAGCAACCCGGCGACCGCGTGTTCCGGTTTTCGGTGTCGGAACTGATTCTGCTGGTGAAGCGCAGCTCCGCTGACGACACCCGGGCGTTCGCCGACCAATTGCTGGATGTCGTCGACCAAGCCACGTTCACCACGGCGGAACACGAGACCGCAATCACCGCAACCATCGTGTCCTACCCGCTCACCGGGGAGGAGCGCCCGCAGACGCTGATCCGCGATATGCGCCGCAACGCCGCGCAGGTGTCGCGGCGTGGTGGCGATATCAGCATCTTCATGGGCCCGACGGCGGAAGCTTCAGAACGCAAGCGCGTGGCCGACCAGCAGGCCGAACGTATCCGTGCTGCCCTGCGCGCCGATCAACTGAAGCTGGTGTTCCAGCCGATCGCCAGTCTGGAAGGCGAGCCGGGCAACCTCCTCGACACCCATGTGCGCATGCTGACGCCCGACGGCGGCGAGCTGATGGCCATGGACTTTCTACCTGTGGCCATCGAGTACGAGTTGATGCCCGAGATCGACGCATGGGTCATGCAGGCGGCGGTGCGGGTGCTGGGCGGCTCGGGCGACGCGGCGGGCCTGAACCCCACCCTGTTCATTCGAATCTCCAACCAGACCCTGGCCAATCCGCAGACCGTGACCAGCATCTGGCGGGATGCGATCGAGTCGGGGCAATGTCGCAGCGAGCAGATCGTGTTCGAGATTGGTGAAGGGCAGATTCACGATCATCGCGCCAAGTTCGCGGCCCTCGCCGAGGCGCTACAAGCCCACGGCGGCCGCGTGGCAATTGACCGATTCGGCAACAAGCGTGCGTCGCTAAGCCTGCTCACAACCCTGCAGCCGCAGTTCATCAAGCTCGATCCGGCCTTTACGCGCTCGCTGGAATCCTCTGATGCTGAGGCGAAGCGCCAATTCGCTGAACTCATCGAGACCGCGCAATCCCAAGGCATCCGGACGATCGCGGAGCATGTGGAGGACGCGAACTCCATGGCGCAGCTATGGCAACTCGGCATCAACTACGTGCAAGGCAACCACGTGCAGTCAACCATCACCGCCGACGAACCGCTGGCGGACGCCATTTCGCTCGTGTGAAGACCCGCCCGCAGGGCCGTGAAGACACCCGTTAAGGCTGCGACGACTCCAGGGCACGTATGCGTTCGCCAAGCGGTGGATGCGTCATGAACAAGCGGCGCAGACCCTGTCCCACGTGCCCGGCGATTCCGAATGCACTGAACTGATCAGGCAGAGGGTCCGGCTGTCCCCCCTGTAGCCGGCGTAGCGCCGCGATCATCTTGCGGCGACCGGCCAGATGGGCGCCTGCCGCATCGGCACGGAACTCACGCTGCCGCGAGAACCAGCACACCACCACGGACGCCAACACGCCGAACAGAATCTCGAACACAATCCAGGAGATGAAATACCCAGGCCCGCGGCCCTCCTGCGTACGAAAGATGAGGCGGTCGACAAAAAAGGCCGCGACGCGGGCGAGGAAAATCACGAAAGTATTCACCACGCCCTGGATCAGAGTGAGCGTCACCATGTCGCCATTGGCCACATGTCCGATCTCGTGACCCAGGACCGCCTCGACCTCGTCGGCGGACATGTTCTGGAGCAACCCGGTGGACACGGCGACCAAGGCGTTGTTCTTGGACGCGCCCGTGGCGAACGCGTTGGGCGATGGCGACTGGAAGATCGCGACCTCCGGCATGCCGATGCCCGCCTGACGCGCCAGCCGCTGCACGGTTTGCATCAGCCAGGCTTCTTGGGAGTTCGATGGCCGCTCGATGACCTGCGCGCCCATGGACCGTTTGGCCATCCACTTGCTCATGGCCAGCGATATGAACGCCCCGCCAAAACCGAACACCGCCGAAAAGATCAGCAACGCGCCGTAGTTGAGCTGCCCGCCCGTCGTGTGATCAAAGGCGTTGACGCCGAACACGGCGCCCAGCACCCAGACCGCAATGGACAGAATCACCATCACCGCGATGTTGGTGGCCAGAAACAGAACAATTCGCTTCATCGATACCCCTGATGTCGACCGAGATCTACAGTCATCGCCTACGACCTCAACGCAGATCGTCGGTTCGCGATGCCCCGCCTAATATGCGACCGCCGAACGGCGAATCAAGCATCCACGGTGACGATTCGCTGCACCCGCTGAAAGCCCCGCGGGAGCATGGCCCCTCGCTGGGCACGCTTGCCCTGATAGCTGGCCTCGATATCGGAGATTTTCAGCCCGATGTGGCGCTGGCCGCTCTCCAGCCGGAGTTGTTGTGCGGGGCCCAGCGCGGCCCAGCCCACCAGGGTCTCACCGGCCTTGAGGGTCATCAGCTTGTTGCCCTTGCCGCGCGCGAGTTCGGGCAACTCATCCAGCGGAAAGGCGAGCATCCGTCCACCGGACGACACCACGCAAATCCATTGCGCGTCGCTGCCGAATGGCACCGGGGCGAGTACCGCACCCGCTTTCGGCACCGTCAGCACGGTCTTGCCGCTCTTGTTCCGGCTGACCAGTTCGGAGACCCGGGTCGCGAAGCCGTACCCGGCGCTGGAGCCAAGCAGCACCCGCTGTTCGGGATCGCCAATGACCAGACCGACGAAACGAGCGCCGGGCGGCGGATTGAGCTTGCCTGACAGCGGCTCGCCCTGCCCGCGTGCCGACGGCAGCTTGTGTGCTGCGATCTGATAGGACCGGCCGGTTGAATCGAGGACCACCAGCGACTGGTTACTGCGGCCCGGCACATCGCAGAGATAGGCGTCGCCGGCCTTATAGCTGAGCGTATCCGCCTCGACGGCGTGCCCCTTGGCCGCCCTGATCCAGCCAAGCTCGGATAACACCACGGTGATGGGCTCGGCCGGCAGCAGGTCCGACTCGGCCAGAGCACGGGCCTGCGGCCGTTGCGCCAGCGCGCAGCGGCGATCGTCGCCGTATTTTTCGGCATCCGCGGACAACTCTTCGCGAATCAGTTTGGTCATCCGGGCTTCTGAACCCAGCACGCCGGTGAGCCAGTCGCGCTCGCGGGCCAGTTCATCCTGTTCGCCGCGAATCTTCATCTCTTCCAGACGCATCAGGTGACGCAAGCGCAGGTTGAGAATCGCCTCGGCCTGGACCTCGGTGATGCCGAAGCGCTCCATCATCACCGGCTTGGGC
>JAGLCS010000027.1 GCA_023146115.1 Abyssibacter sp.
GCGGTGAGCGGGGCGATGCAGAACATCACGGCCAGCAGCCACTGCAGGGAACGCGGGTTGGATTTCATTTGACGATGATTCATGACTTAACTCCTTGTCTCGGATTGCAGGCGTGCGCGGAACTCCGGTGTCAGCTCATCGGCAGCCAGACGTTGGCCGGATGACATGACGGGGATGAACTGGTCGTTGTCGCCACCGCGAACGGGGTTGACGAACTCCCAGACGATCTCGCCTTGCGGCGAGACTTCCAGCAAACGGCCACCATCGGATTCGGTGATCAGATAGTTGCCGTTGGGAAGTTTGGTGACGGCGGCGCGCAGCTTGCTTTCCAGCGGCTTGTCGTCGCTGCCGGCATAGGAGAAGACGATGCCGCCTGTGGCGGGGTCCACTTCGAGGATCCGGCTGCGGTCGCCGTCGGTGTAGTGGCCGTAGTTGTCGAACACGGTGAAGTTGCCGTTCGGCCAGGCCTGGATCGAGTGCTGGCCATGCCAGGGGCCCTTGGTCGCCCAGGTCATCTCGCCGGAATCCAGATCAATCAGGGCAGGCGCGGCCGGATGACGCATGGAGATCAAGGCCTGGTTCGCCTTGCCGTCGGCCGGGGCGAACACGCCGGCCAGTTCCTCGTCGATAAGCTGGATGCTGTTCGTGTGCAGCGGGTCTTCCAGCGCGAAATAGGGGATTGCGGTCAGGATGATCTGGTACTTCGATTCGTAGAACGCATCGAAAACGGAGATCGGCTGCTGCGGTTCGCCGGTTTCGCCGTCGATCACGACCACCCAGTCGTCCAGGAAGGGTTTCGCCAGCGACGAGAACACTTCGTAGCGCTGGTCGCGGAAACCATGGGTGAGCGCCAGTACGCGGCCATCCGATCCCAGGTCGAAGTCGTGGTGCACGGCGCCGTGATACGACCAGATGACGTTGGAATCGGCATCGAGCTTGACCATGCCGTAGCCCCAGGGCGTGTCGGCCGCGGCGATGTAGATCGCGATCAGGTCACCGTTGGGTTGCATGATCGCCTTGCGCCAGTACATCAGCTCATCGCGCTGAGCCGGACGGCCATCCGGTGTGGTGTTCCACAGCTCTCGGTAGGGCAGGCTCCAACGATGGACTTCGTCGCCGTCCATGCCGATCAGATGGGCCGTGGTGCTGCCGCCGCGGGTGTACAGGGTATAGCCGGCGTAAGCCTTTGCCGGGTCGTGGACGGTGGTGCCGCGGGCGTCGGTACGGGCCTCGCGCCACTGGTCCGTTTGCACGTAGGAGTTTTCGATCTCGCGCTGGAGTACAAGTGCGCGGCCCGCCTTGTAGGCGTTCGAGAGCGGCTCGGACGGGAAGACTTTGGTCAACATGACGGCCGCCCCGCCGAGAAAGGCGAGGAACAGGCAAGCCACGAAAAAAACGGCAAAGCCGATGCGATCCGATCTGTCCATGTAAGAGAACCCTCTAGTGGGTTCCCCCGCCCGTCACGTCCCCGGTCGGGCTTGTGACGTCTCCTTGCCTGCTCAGACTCTGGGCAATTTCATTTGGTTCCACGCCGCCGAATACAGCGGAGCGCGATGGCGCTCTGATATTCTTCGCGGCCTGAAGCGCGTTACGCGCGCTGCGCCTGTCACCGAACTGATCGCACCCGACCCGATGTTCAATCGTTTTCTTGTTGTCTGCACCGGCAATATCTGCCGCAGCCCCATGGGCGAATACCTGCTACGACAGCGCTTGGCCGACCGGCCGAATGCCGTCGTGGAGTCCGCCGGAATCGGTGCGCTGGTCGGCCATCCAGCGGATCCATTCGCGCTGGAGGTGATGACGGACAACGGGCTGGATGCGAGCGAGCATCGCGCGCGGCAAATCGATCAGGACATGATCGCCAAGTCCGACCTGATTCTGGTGATGGACAAGAGCCATATGCGGTGGATTCACCAGAACTTCCCCATGTCGCGCGGCCGGGTGCATCTGATTGGTCGCTGGCGTGACAACGCTGAGGTGGCTGACCCGTACCGCCGCCCGCGGGAGGCCTTCGAGCAGGCCTGGCGCGATACCGAGGCGTCGATCGATGACTGGATGAGCAAGGTCTAGCGAGTCCATCGACCGCCATGTGGCGGTTTCCCGACAAACTGTCATCACCATCCCTTATACTGCCGGGTTCTTTCGAGCCCTGATCCGTCATGTCGCGCGGCAAGCTTTACATCAAGACCTTCGGCTGTCAGATGAACAGCTACGACTCGGACAAAATGGCCGATGTCCTGGCGCGTTCACACCAACTGGAGCGCACGCACAATCCCGACGATGCGGACGTGCTGCTGCTCAATACCTGCTCCGTGCGCGAAAAGGCGCAGGAGAAGGTGTTTTCTGAGCTGGGACGCCTGCGGCCACTCAAGGACAGCAACCCGAATCTGCTCATCGGAGTCGGCGGCTGCGTGGCCTCGCAGGAAGGCGATGCCATCGCCGAGCGTGCACCTTATGTGGATCTCGTCTTCGGACCGCAGACGGTGCATCGCCTGCCAGGGATGGTCGATCAGGCGCGCGCGAAGCGGGGCACGGTCGTCGACATCTCGTTTCCGGAAATCGAGAAATTCGACAACCTGCCGGAACCCCGCGCCGATGGCCCGACCGCCTTCGTGTCAGTCATGGAGGGTTGCAGCAAGTACTGCACTTTCTGTGTCGTGCCTTACACCCGCGGCGAAGAGATCAGCCGCCCGCTGGACGATGTGCTGACCGAGGTCGCGCAGCTGGCCGAACAGGGCGTGCGGGAAATCACCTTTCTGGGACAAAACGTCAACGCCTACCGGGGGGCGATGGCCGATGGCGCCACCGCCGACCTTGCGCTGCTCATCCACTACACGGCGCAAATGCCTGGGGTTCAGCGCATCCGTTTCACGACGTCGCATCCCGCCGAGTTCACGGATGATCTGATCACCGCCTACGCCGAGGTGCCCAAGCTGGCGGGTTATCTGCACCTGCCGGTGCAGGCGGGCTCCGACCGGATTCTGGCGATGATGAAACGTGGTCACACGGCTGCCGAGTATCTGGACAAGATCGCGCGCCTGCGTGCGGCAAGGCCCGATATCGCCTTGTCCACCGACATCATCGTGGGCTTTCCGACCGAGTCTGACTCCGATTTCGCGGCGACGATGAACGTGGTCCATGAGGCCGCGTTCGATCACGCGTTTTCGTTCAATTACAGCCCGCGGCCGGGGACGCCCGCCGCCAATCTGGCCGACACCGTGCCGGCGGAAGAAAAGTCCAAGCGCTTGCAGATTCTGCAGACCCGCGTGCGCCAGCAAGGCATGCGCTACGCCGAGTCGCTGGTTGGTACCACGCAGCAGGTGCTGGTCGAGCGTGCCTCGGTGAAATCGCCGAACCAGATGGCTGGCCGTGCCGGTAACAACCGTTGGGTCAATTTCGACGGCGATCGATCGCTGATCGGGCAAATGGTCGATGTGGTGATCACCGAGGCATTGCCGAACTCCTTGCGGGGTCGCCTGGTCAATGCTTCCGTGGCCGCCTGAAGCGAATCTCTTTCTCGCATGGATTCTGTAACCCCAACTGAAGCGCCCACCGCGCGCGACGTGGTGCTCATGCCGGCCGACAACGGCCGGCTGGCACGGCTTTGCGGCCCGCTGGACGTCAATCTGCGGGAAATCGAGCAGCGCTTGGGCGTGGACATCCGCAACCGAGGTAACCGCTTCCAGATCCTCGGGGCCGCGGAGGTGGCCGACATGGCCGAAACCGTGTTGCGTGATCTGCATAAGCGGGCCGTGGGCGATCTGTCCACCGAGGACGTGCACATGGCTCTGGCCACGGTACGCGCAGAGTTTGATGAGCGCGCGCCGGGTTCTGCGCCCGATGCTGCGCTTGAGGATGGCCCCGTCAGGGCGCGTCGCGTGAGCATCCGCGGGCGCACGCCGAACCAGCGGCGCTACATCGAGAACATTCGCGCGCATGATCTGAATTTCGGCATCGGGCCGGCCGGCACCGGCAAGACCTATCTCGCCGTCGCGACGGCTGTCGAGGCTCTGGAAACGGAGCGCGTGCGCCGTCTGGTGCTGGTGCGGCCTGCGGTCGAGGCCGGCGAGCGACTCGGTTTTCTTCCGGGTGATCTGGCGCAGAAGATCGACCCCTACCTGCGTCCGCTGTACGACGCTCTGTACGAGATGCTGGGTCACGACCGTGTCGCCCGTCTGTCCGAACGTGGCGTGATCGAGATGGCGCCGCTGGCCTATATGCGTGGGCGGACGCTCAACGAGTCCTTCATCATTCTCGACGAGGCGCAGAACACCACCGTCGAGCAGATGAAGATGTTCCTGACCCGCATCGGCTTCGGCTCCAAGGCGGTTGTCACCGGGGATACCTCGCAGGTTGACCTGCCGCGAGGTCAGCGCTCCGGGCTGCGACACGCTGTGGATCTGCTCGAGGGCGTGGATGGCATCAGTCTTGCGCGCTTTCAGGCCAAGGACGTGGTGCGTCATCCGCTGGTGCAGCGGATTGTCGATGCCTACGATCGGGAGGACACGTGAGCCTCGAACAGATCGACTGGACGGTACAGCGTGTGGCCGAGGGTCATGATGCTCCGGCTGACACCGACTTTGCCCGCTGGATCGCGGCGGTGGACACGCGTTTGCCGCTGGCCGGCGAACTCACGCTGCGTCTGGTCGATCGCGAAGAAAGCCAAAGCCTCAACGCGCAATGGCGCGGCAAGGACAAGCCCACCAACGTGCTGTCCTTCGGTTACGGCGATGTGCCCGAACTGCTGGGCGATCTGGTGTTCTGCGGCCCGGTTGTTGCCGAAGAGGCGATGGCCCAGGGCAAGCCGCCGCTCCACCACTGGGCGCACCTCACCACTCACGGCCTGCTACATCTCTCCGGTTATGACCACGAGTTGTCATCCGATGCGGAGATCATGGAGGCGGAGGAGATCGCCATTCTGGCGACGCTCGGCATACCCAATCCTTACAACGAGACACAACACGCCGCATGAACGATTCGGAACCTCCCAGTTCGATCGAGCAGGATTCTTCTGACAACTGGCTGCGCCGGCTTGGCCGCAGTCTGGGGGGCGCACCGCGCACCCGGGAAGACCTGCTCGCCACGCTTCGCCAGGCTGAAGATGACGAGCTGATCGACAGCGACGCCCGCTGGATGATCGAGGGTGTGCTGGAAGTCGCGGAGACCCAGGTTCGCGACATCATGATCCCGCGCGGGCAGATGGTCGTGATCGAGGCCGATGCCAGCCTGCGGGAAGTGGTCGATATCGTGGTCGAATCCGGCCATTCGCGCTTTCCTGTCATCGGCGAGAGCCGCGACGAGGTGCTGGGCATTCTGTTGGCCAAGGACTTGCTGCGTTATGTCAGCGTGGCCGGTGGCGACGCCGAATCCGGCTTCGATGTGCGCAGCGGCATGCACAGCGCGGGCTTTGTGCCGGAATCCAAGCGTTTGAACGTGTTGCTCAAGGAATTCCGGTCCAGCCGCAATCACATGGCCGTTGTCGTCGACGAGTACGGCGGCGTCGCCGGGCTGGTGACCATCGAGGACGTGCTGGAGCAGATCGTCGGCGAAATCGACGACGAGTACGACGAGGCCGAGGGCGCCTACATCCTGCGGCAGGACGAGCACCGCTATCTGGTGCGGGCGCTGACCCCGGTGGAGGAGTTCAACCGCTACTTCAGTTCCGAGTTCTCGGATGAGGAATTCGACACGGTCGGCGGCCTGGTCACCCATGCCTTCGGCCGCATGCCGTCGCGCGGCGAGTCGATTTCCATCGGGCCGTTCGGATTCACGGTGCAGCGTGCGGACAGCCGCCGCGTGCAAACCCTGCAGGTGGCGCTGGTCGACAGCAACGAGGCCGAGCACTGAATACCTGGCGGCGGGCTGGTTCTCGCTGATGTGGGTTCGGCTGTTTGGCTGCGCCGCGGCAGGCGGCGTGGCGACCCTGGGTTTCGCGCCCTTCGGCTGGTGGCCGCTGACGCTGTTGGCGATGCTGGCGCTGCTGGTGGCGATCCGAGGGCAGGGTCCGGGCCGCACGGCATTGCTGGGCTTCGCATTCGGCCTCACCCATTTCACCAGTGGCATCTATTGGGTTTTCTATTCCACTGTCTATTACGGCAACGCCGCGCCCTGGCTAGGCGTGGTGCTGGTCTGCCTGCTCGCAGCGGTGCTGGCGCTGTTTCCTGCTGTCCTGCTGTGGTTCGGGCGCTGGTTGCTGCCATCGACCTCGCCGGTCTGGCCGCTGGCCGTCGGCACGGCCTGGACGGCCTCTGAGCTGATCCGCGGGACCGTACTGGAAGGCTTCCCATGGCTGGCCACCGGCTATGCCTTTGCCGACACGTCCATGCACGGCTGGGCGCCCGTACTGGGTGTGCATGGGATGAGCTGGCTGCTCTGGTCTGTCGTGGCCTGCGTGGTCGCGTTGTTGTGGCAGCGCCGCTGGCTTGTTCACGGGCTGCCGGTGCTTGCGGTGGTGGTGTCTGCGTGGGTGCTGCCCGCGCCTTCGAGCTGGACCGAGGCGGACGGCCCGGTGCTGGATGTCGCGCTGATCCAGGGCAATGTCGCGCAGGCCGACAAGTGGCGGGATTCCGAAGGGCCGCGCATTGCCGGTCTGTATGAGCGGATGACCGATGCGGCACTGGGCGCCGATCTGGTGGTCTGGCCGGAGGTCGCCGTGCCTTACACCTATCCGCAGATCCGCAATGGCTATCTGGCGCGCATCGGGCGCCGGGCCGCAGACGCCGAGACGGCCGTGGTTCTGGGTACGCTGATCCCCAATGATGAGCGCACGCAGATGCTCAACAGCGTGGTCGGCATCGGTGCAACCGAAGGCACCTACCTCAAGCGCCATCTCGTGCCTTTCGGGGAGGTGTTTCCGCTGCCGGATTTCATGCGGCCGCTGCTCGATGTCGTCGATCTGCGTTTCGCCAATCTCGACACCGGCGATGCCGGGCAGCCGCATTTCCCCATCGGGCAGACGGCGGCGTCGATCTCGATCTGCTTCGAGGATGTGTTCGGCGACGAAATCGCTCGCGAGGCCCGCGGCTCCGGCTTGCTCGTCAATGTGACCAACGATGCCTGGTTCCATAATTCGACCGCCGCGCCGCAGCATTTGCAGATAGCGCGGATGCGATCCGTGGAAACGGCGCGTCCCATGCTCAAGGTGGCGCAGACCGGCATCACCGCGATTATCGGGCCGGATGGCGAGATCCAGCAGCAGGTTCCGCAGTTTCAGGTCGCCACGCTGCGTGGCCGGGTTCAGCCGGTGCGGGGCCAGACCCCCTACATGCGCTGGGATGATCGGCCGTTGTGGTGGGGTTCTGCGTTGCTAGGCCTGGCGCTGCTGGTCTGGCGCCTGGCTGCAGGCCGCCGCGCCGCCGCCTGATTCGCTACCAGCGGGCGAACTGGTCTTCGCAGAAGCCTGGGATGTCGCGAACCGTCATGGCTGCCCGGCCGGCCGGCTGAATCACGCCGGAGAAATAACCGAAGTCCTGACGAAAGTCGCTGGCGATCAGCCCGGCGTTCAGCCGTTCGGTATGGCGGCCGCAGGGGGTGAAGCGCAGATCCAGCGCCCCGCAGGCGCTGCGCACGGTCCATGCCGCGGTCAGGTCGTGGCGGGAATAGTCGAAATGCGTGGGTCCAACGGACAGGCGCTCACCATCGATCCATAGGCAGTTTTCGGAGAATCCGGTTTCGTTGACGCCGCAGGACACGTTCAGACCGACGCGCTGCGCCCCGACCTGCGCGGTGAAGCAGGCCCAGTTCCAGAACGTCTCTCGGCGCATGAATCCCGCGGAATAGTCATGGTGGGCAAAAGCCCCGATCTCGCCGAGATCGAGCGACACGCCGGCCCCTTTCACGTGGCCGAAGACGCGGGTGCCGGCGATCTTGCGGGCGTAGACCCAGCCATTGCGGGCGGTTTGCGTGCAGAGCGACATCGGCTGGCAGTGCTCCGGGCCCTCGCTGAAGGTGGCGTCGATATCGATGCCGCTGCGGGTCTCAACCTGCAGCGACCGGCCGGCGCGCGAATAGCGCAGGTGTACGCGAGCCGGACGGGTGGCGAGGTGGCTGTGGCCGTCGACGGGCCGATCCGTGAGGGTCAGCCCCATGCCGAACGGGCGGCGAACGCTGATCGCGTCCATCTTGCCGGTGGATGGAACGAACACGTACATGAACGCGGCGCCCACCCAGCCAATGTTTGCCAGCGCGCAGCCGGCGAACAGGTCCGGCGCGACGATGCCGAAGTACTCGAACTGTTTGTAGGCCAGGCGCCGGCGCAGTGGTCCGTGGCGCCGTCCCAGCGGGCTGCGAAAGGCGGCCCGGCGCCAGCTCACCTGCTCGGGCGTGGTCTCGAACACGCCCAGTCTGGCGTGGCCGTTGGCGTCCAGCAGAGATCGCATGGGCGGGGGGTGCGTCATTCGGTATCCTTGCGCGCCTTTCCAGTTCTCGGCGCGTGCCGCGTTTTAACACATGAGCCAGTCGTACGATCCCGCTGCGGTCGAAGCCCAAGCCCAGTCCCATTGGCGCGAGGCCGCCACGTTTTCGGTGCAGGAAGACGACACGCGCGAAAAATTCTATTGCCTGTCGATGTTCCCGTATCCCAGCGGGCATCTCCACATGGGCCACGTGCGCAACTACACGTTGGGCGACGTGATCAGCCGGTTCAAGCGCAAGCGCGGCTACAACGTACTGCAACCGATGGGTTGGGATGCCTTCGGCCTGCCGGCGGAGAATGCAGCCATCCAGAACAAGGTGCCGCCCGCGGACTGGACCTACGCCAACATCGACCACATGCGCCAGCAGTTGCAGCGGCTGGGGCTGGCCTACGACTGGTCGCGCGAACTCGCGACCTGCAAACCGGATTACTACCGCTGGGAGCAATGGCTGTTCACGCAGATGATCGAGCGCGGGCTGGCCTACCGGAAGACGGCTGTCGTCAACTGGGACCCCATCGATCAGACCGTGCTGGCCAACGAGCAGGTGGTGGATGGTCGTGGCTGGCGCTCTGGTGCGCTGGTGGAGCGGCGCGAGATTGAACAGTGGTTTATCCGCATTACCGACTACGCCGACGAGCTGCTGGATGGCCTGGATGCGCTGCCCGGCTGGCCCGACGCGGTCAAGACCATGCAGCGCAACTGGATCGGCCGCAGCGTGGGCATCGAGGTCCAGTTCACCGTGGACGGCGGTGCGCCGCTGACCGTGTTCACCACGCGTCCGGACACGCTGATGGGCGTGACCTATCTGGCCGTGGCGCCCGAACATCCGCTGGTGGATCAGGCACTGGCCGGCGGCGACGCGGCGTTGCGGGCATTTGTTGACGAATGCCGCAGCTCCACGGTGTCCGAGGCTGTGATCGAGGCGCAGGAGAAGGCGGGCCATGCGCTGGGTATCGATGCCATCCACCCGATCAGCGGCGAGCGGGTGCCGGTCTGGGTCGCGAATTTCGTGCTGATGAGCTACGGCACCGGCGCGGTGATGAGCGTGCCCGCCCACGACCAGCGTGACTGGGAGTTCGCCAGAGCCTACGGCCTCCCGATCAGGCAAGTCATCGAGCCCGCGGGCGGTCATGCCGACCTGGATGAGGCAGCGATTACCCAGAAAGGCGTGTTGGTTAACTCCGGCCCTTACACGGGGCTGGACTCCCAGGCCGCTTTCGAGCGGATTGCCGATGCCCTGGAGGCCGACGGCAAGGGGCGGCGGCGCATCAATTTCCGCCTGCGCGACTGGGGTGTATCCCGGCAGCGGTACTGGGGTTGTCCGATTCCGGTGATCCGCGAGGCCGATGGTGCGTTGACCCCGGTGCCGGAGGCCGATCTGCCGGTGGTGTTGCCAGAAGACCTGGCGCCCGATGGCAGTGGCTCGCCGCTCAAGGGCTACGCACCGTTCACTGACGTGATTTCGCCCCAGACCGGTGAGCCGGCGCAGCGCGAGACCGACACCTTCGACACCTTCTTCGAATCGTCGTGGTATTACGCCCGCTACTGCTGCCCGGGGCTGGATACCGCCATGCTGGATCAGCGCGCCGATTACTGGTTACCGGTGGATCAGTACATCGGCGGCGTCGAACACGCGACCATGCATCTGATCTACTCGCGCTTCTTCCACAAGGTGATGCGTGATGCTGGGCTGGTGCAGTCAGACGAGCCGTTCAAGCGTTATCTGCCGCAGGGCATGGTGCTGGCGGAGTGCTTTTTCCGCGAGTCCACCGATGGCAAGAAAACCTATTTCTCACCGGACGAGGTCACGATAGAGCGTGACGACAAGGGCCGCGTGACCCGCGCCGTTGCCGATGCCGACGCTGCGCCGGTGACAGTGGGCGCGCTGGAGAAAATGTCCAAGTCCAAGCGCAATGGCGTGGACCCGCAGTCGGCGATCGAACAGGCCGGCGCCGATGCCGTGCGCCTGTTCATGATGTTTGCAGCGCCGCCGGATCAGACCCTGGTGTGGTCAGATGCCGGGCTGGAGGGCGCCAGCCGCTTTCTGGGACGGTACTGGCGTCTGGTGCAGGCGGTGGTCGCCGGTGAATCGGCCGGGCAGGGTGGTGTCTCGGCCGTCGAGGCGCGGCGCAAGCTGCACGAGACCATTGCCAAGGTCACCGACGACATCGACCGCCGGCAGGCCTTCAACACCGCGATTGCGGCGATGATGGAATTGACCAACCTGCTCTACAAGGTGGATGCCGCCGGGGAGGGCGCGGCGGTGCTGCGCGAGGCAGCCATCGCCCTGACGCAAATGCTCAACCCCTTTGCACCCCACATCACCCGCGCCTGCTGGCAGGCGCTGGGCCAGACCGACCCCATCGAGGACGCGGCCTGGCCGGAGCATGATGAATCCCTGCTGGTGGCCGATGCGGTCACGCTGAGCGTGCAGGTCAACGGCAAGATGCGCGGTCGCATCGAAGTGCCCGCCAGCGCCGACGAGGAGCAGCTCCAGGCGATAGCGCTGGCCGATGAGAACGTGGCGCGCTTCGTCGACGGCAAGCCGCTGCGGCGGTTTATCGTTGTGCCGGGCAAGCTGGTCAATATCGTTGTTTAGGCATCCGGCGATTCTGCTCGCCGTGGCGTTGATCAGCGCCTGCGGTTTTCAGCTGCGGGGTGGCCGTCCGCTGCCAGACGTGCTGCGCAGCGTGTTCATCGAGGTCAATCAGGAATACCGGACATTGGAGCCACCAATCGTCGGTTCCCTACGCGCCGCGCTTCGAGCCAGGGGTGCAGAGGTGGAGCGCAAGGAACGCGACGCTCGCGCCAAGCTGGTCATCGAGGAGCTGGTCGAACAGCGTCAGGTCATCTCCGTCGGTCCCGATGGCAAGGCTATTGAATACGAGCTGACCACGACCATCCAGTACACGGTCAAGGCGGATGGCGAGACCGTGCTGCCGCATCAGACGCTGTCGCTGTCACGGGACTACAGCTTTAACGCCGATGCCGTGCTCGCCAAGGAAGCCGAGGAACTGAAGCTGCGTGAGGCGATCCAGGCAGAGCTTGCCGAGCTGATGATGCTGCGTCTCGAGGCCTCGCTCATGATGCCCAGCGCACAGGCGGAGCCCGCTATGCGAGGCGAGCAGCAGCTACCGACACCGCGTTGACCACGGCCTGATCGCGGTCCGCTCGCCGCAGTGCGCCGCCGATGTGCATGGCGCAGCCCACGTTCGAGGTCGCCACGCAGGCGGCGGTATCGTCCACGCCTGCCAGTTTCTTCGCGACCAGGGTGTCGGCCATCTGCGGTCGCGTGACGAAATAGCTGCCAGCCGCGCCGCAGCAGCGGTTGTTCTCGGGCAAAGCCTTCACGGTCACGCCCGGCACCCGCTGCAGTAGGCGGATGCCGCCGTCGGCGTCTTGCAACACGTTGCGCAGGGTGCAAGGTGTGTGAACCTGCACGTCTATGGGGGCATCGGCGCGAAATGCCGTCTCCGACCAGTCTGCCTTGCCCAGGAAGCTGTCCACATTCTGAACACGGTCGGCGAAGGCCCTGGCCTCCGGTCGGTCGCTGAGCTTGTTGTACTCGGCCAGGGTGCAGGTGCAGCCGCTGGCGGTGCCGAGGATGGCGTCGTAGTCGCCGGCAAAAGCCTGCAGGTTCTGGTTCACCAGCGCGTCAGCACGGTCCATCAAGCCGTTGTGGCTCGCCAGCGCGCCACAGCAACTCTGCCTGGCCGGCACGTCGACCCGATAGCCCAGGTGCGTCAGCAGCTTGATCGAATCGCCCAGCGTCTGACCGTCCACCATTCGCGAGACGCAGCCCAGGAACAACGCCACATGGCCACGTTGTTCACCCACCGCGGGGTAGCTGCCAGTCCAGGACCGGGGGCGCGCCAACGGCGGCAACAGCGATGCCATCCGGCCTAGTGATCGGTTCCTGAACAGCCAGCGCGTCAACTTGACGAAACCCAGGCGCTGCCCGAGCCACACCAGCCAGGTCATCAGTTGCAGGCGACCCACGTGTGTCAGCACGCCGGCCATCAGCCGGTCCAGCCGGGTACGTTCGGGTTTCTGCTCGGCCATGTGCTCGCGGGCGGCGTCGATCATTCGGCCATAGGGCACCTCGGCCGGACAGACCAGTTCGCAGGCCCGGCAGCTCAGGCAGCCATCCAGGTGATCCTCCAGCTTTGGCGAGACGTCCAGCGTGCCCTCCATCATTCCGCGCATCAGGCTGATCCGGCCGCGCGGTGAGTCGCCCTCGTCGGCGGTGACGCCATAGGTCGGGCAGTGCGGCAGGCAGAGGCCGCACTTGACGCAGAGGTCGGTGTCGTTGAGCAGGTGGTTGGACATCAGTGCATTGGGGCTGTGCGGGGAGCGCTCGTATAATACAGCCCGCCGCAAGCGCTTCGATCACTTGGCGCCGCTGCGAGTCGCTGCTTGTTTCGGCGGTCGGCCCGACATCGGGCGCCGAGCCGGAATCATCTGCGCCGCCATGTGGTCTACCCGACGATTTTCCCAGTTCACAAAGAGAAGCTAGACGATGATCAAACGCGTAGGAATGCTCGCGAGCACGATTCTGTTCCTGACCTCGGCCGGTGTGGCGCAGGCGGCTATCGGAGGTAAGGCCGAACTGGGGGTGCTGAAGACCAGCGGTAATTCGCAGTCGCAGAGCATCAATACCTCGATCGCGTTGCAGCACGAGGTCGGTCGCTGGGAGAACCAGTTCACCGGCACGATCTTCACCGCCGAAGAAGACAACGAGCAGAACGCCGAGCGCTACTCGTCGACCTTCAAGACCAGCTTCGACTTCACCGAGTTCAACTACGTGTTTGCCAACCTGTCCTACGAAAAGGACTTGTTCGGCGGCGTGCGCGAGCGCACGACCGAAACCGTTGGTTACGGTCGGCGTCTACTCAAGAGTGATCGGAACGAGCTGAACGTGGAACTCGGCGCCGGTGCCCGGCAGCAGGAATCACAGAAGCCCGAATCACTGCGCGAAAGCGACGCGATTGTGCGCGGCGCGCTGATCTATGAGTTCGAGATCAGCGAAACCTCCGAGTTCACGCAGAAACTGCTGACCGAATCGGGCGAAGAAAACACGTATACGGAGTCTGTGACGGGCCTGAAACTGACCATCATCGGTCCGACATTCGCCGGCATCACCTACACGGTGAAGCACAACAGCAACGTGCCGGACGAGACCAAGAAGACCGACACCTATCTGTCGGTGTCGCTGTCCTACGAATTCGGCAAGGATGACTAATGGGCCACTACAAGCACCACATGTTCTTCTGCTGCAACCAGCGCGAGGATGGCGACCGCCCAAGCTGCCAGGAAAACGACGCCGACCACTTTCGTGACTACGTCAAAAAGAAGATCAAGGCGGAGGGTTTGGCAGGCGAGGGGCAGGTTCGCATCAACAAGGCCGGCTGCCTGGATCGCTGCGAGCTGGGACCGGTTGCGGTCGTCTATCCGGACGAGACCTGGTATACGTACATCGACGAATCGGATCTCGACGAGATCATCGAGTCGCACCTGAAGAATGGGCAGCCTGTCGAGCGACTGAAAATCTAGCCGCGACGCAGGATTTTTCCCGCCCGGCCCACGTTCGAAATCTTCTGCCCGCAGGCGGTTGCGCATTGTGACCGGCTCGGCTAATATTTCGCGCCCTTTCAGCCGGCACCCCGGTTGGAACCCTATTGAATTCCGGATTTGCAGCATGAAAACCTTTTCCGCCAAGCCGGCCGAGGTCACGCGCGACTGGTTGGTCGTCGACGCCTCTGACAAGACTCTCGGTCGCCTCGCCAGCGAAATCGCCAACCGGTTGCGCGGCAAGCACAAGGCCATCTACACCCCGCATGTCGACACCGGGGATTACGTGGTCGTGGTCAATGCCGAAAAGGTACGGACCACCGGCA
>JAGLCS010000028.1 GCA_023146115.1 Abyssibacter sp.
ACCCGCTGGGCCGTGCGATGTTCAAAAAACTCAAGGTGTATGCGGGTGCCGAGCATCCCCACACCGCTCAGCAACCGATCGCCGTCGAGTTATAAGTCATGGCAGAAACACAGAATTACGGCACTGGCCGTCGCAAGACCGCGACCGCGCGCGTCTTCATCAAGCCGGGCTCCGGTCAGATCACCATCAACGGCAAGGCTGTTGAAGACTACTTCGGCCGCGAAACCTCGCAGATGGTGGTTCGTCAGCCGCTGGAAGTCACCGAATCCGTCGGTCGTTTCGACATCAAGGTCACCGTCGCAGGCGGTGGTCCGGGTGGCCAGGCTGGTGCCGTGCGCCATGGCATCACCCGCGCGTTGATCGACTACGACGAAGAAAACCGCAGGCCACTGCGCGGCGCCGGTCTTGTCACTCGTGACGACCGTCAGGTCGAGCGCAAGAAGGTTGGTCTGCACAAGGCACGTAAGCGCCCGCAGTTCTCCAAGCGCTGATATCGGCGGATCTTTTCGCGCGACTGGGCGTTGCGTGATTGGCTGCGCTGCGCACGTACTGATGTACGCTCCGCTGCTCGCCAATCCCGCGCCTTGATTCGAACGAAAATCTCTCGCCCAAATCGGTTAGCCGAGTTGGGGTGAGAGCGGGGCGGCGCTAGAATTGCCGGCCCAACGATCACCAGATGGGGGATCGTCTAACGGTAGGACTACGGACTCTGACTCCGTCAATCCAGGTTCGAATCCTGGTCCCCCAGCCATAAAATCGCATTGGCCATCAATGCGGCAAGAAAGCCCGGCCCAAGCGTCGGGCTTTCTTTTGCCTGAGACCCGAAATACTCGGGCTTTTCAGTGTTGCCGGATTCCCAAAGGATGGTTAGCGTTTGGGCCTTGTTACGTACCTCGCCTTGCGGCAAAGGGAATCGCTGAATGCCCAGCACCCTGGAAGTGGACGCCGCTCGACGTCGCGGCGCCGTCATAACACTGACGCTGCTGATGCTCGCCGTGCTGCCAGGCGGCGTGGCGCTGGCCGAGCGCGACCCGTTCGGCTGGGCTGGTTCGGATAGCTGTCGTTCCTGTCACCAGGATCACTACGCTAGCTGGCACCGGACCTTTCATCGCACCATGACGCAGGAGGCGACCGGGTCATCTGTGCTTGGCGCTTTTGATGGGCGTGAGGTGACGTACTGGGGGCGCACGATCCGACCGGTAGAGCGTGACGGGCAGTTCTACTTCGAGTATCTGGACGCACCGGGCGGCGACGTCGCGAGTGTGGCTCACATCACGCGAACCGTGGGCAGCCATCGTTACCAGCAATATCTGTCGCAGGGGTCGGCGACCGGCGATAACTATATTCGCCTGCACCTGCTCTGGCATATGGGCGAACAGCGTTGGGTACATATGAACGGCGCGTTCCTCTATAGCGATGATCAGGGCTTCAATGATCACGCCGCGACCTGGAATCACAACTGCATCTACTGCCACAACACCGGGCCACAGCCCAACATCGTCAACTACGAGGCCTTACATCGGCGGTTGGCGATGGGCGAGCGGCTGAATTTTCTAGCCAATGCTCGGTATGAGTCGCAGGTCGAAGAGTTGGGCGTCGCCTGCGAATCTTGTCATGGTCCTGGTGCCGAACACGCCGCGCAGATGCGTAACCCGTTCAAGCGCTACTGGCATGCCTTTAACGAAGATGCCGAAGTGGAGGGCATCGTCCATCCGGGCAAGTTGCCGCCCGAGCGTTCGGCGCAGGTCTGCGGCCAATGCCACGCGCAGCGACTACCGATTCGCACCAATTTGGTCGAAACCTGGCTGAAGACCGGTCCCACCTACCGGCCTGGTGATGACCTACTGGATCACGTCAGCCTGATCTCACCGGACACGCCCGGCACGGTGACCAAGCCGGACATATATCGTTTGCGTTTCTGGCCGGATGGCACGCCGCGATTATCTGCCTATGAGTACACGGGATTGAGACAAACCCCGTGTTTTACCGAAGGCAAAGCGACTTGCATCAGCTGCCACGAGGCGCATGGCGGCAGCGCCGAAGGCATGATTACGGAGCCGAACCGCGCCGGCGCCAGTTGTCTGAATTGTCATCAAACCATCGCGGCGGATGTTTCGAAGCACACCCGCCACCCGGCCGAATCCGAAGCCAGCGACTGTGTGAGTTGCCACATGCCGCGCATCGTGTACGGGGTGATGGCGATCCATCGAAGCCACGACATTGAAGTGCCAGACCCGGTTGGCCATGCGGAGCAGGATCGCCCGGATGCCTGTAGCAGCTGTCACCTTGATAAGAGCGCTGCCTGGTTGGCGAGCACGATCGGCGAGGAGTCGCGTCCTGCCGCGGATGCTGGCACGCCTCAGTGGCTGATGGATTTGTTGGGCGGCGATCCGGTGCAGCGTGCAATCGCTGCCGAGGCGGCGGGTCAAGACGGCGTGGCGTTAACAGGCGCTGCGCGGCTGTGGTTGGTGCCGCCGCTACTCAACGCGCTCGCGGACGGCTACCCGGCCGTTCGCCGATTTTCTGCCAACAGTTTGCGAACGCTGGACGAACAGTTCGGAACTGAGGGTCCGCAATTCGGGGTCTTGTTGGATCACTATGATTTCATTGGCGACGCGGTTACGCGTCGCGAGTTGGGGCGAAAGTTGTGGCGGCGTTGGCGTGACTTCGCAGCTCAACGCCGCGATCAGCCAGCCTGGATTGCTGGTGCTGCGGTCAACCCCAACCTATTGTCGGAGTTGCGCGCCCAGGCACGGGCGAATGCCAAGCGAATCGAGATCGGGGAGTAGGCTTGAAAATCGATACAAGCGACACGCCGGTGCGTGCATGTTTGCGGTTCGGCTGGACTGCGCTGGTGATGTTTCTGCTCCTGGGGCTGACGCTGGAATTTCTGCATCTGGTCAAGGCGCCGTGGTACCTGGATCTGCGCATCCGCCGAGAACTATGGGTGCTGGCACACGCGCATGGCGCATTGCTGGCGCTGCTCAATCTGGCTTTTGCGGCGACCGCCGGTGCCTGTATTACTGATGCCCGGAGCCGAGCCTTGGCGTCAGTCATGCTGCGCTGGGGCAGCGGGTTGGTTCCCGCCGGTTTCCTGCTTGGCGGTGTCGGCAACACTGAATCAGATCCGTCGCTGGCCATTGTCCTGACGCCCATTGGGGCGCTCATGGTGCTGTATGCCTTTACTGTCATGTCGACCGCGGCGTGGCGACTGCGCTGACAGGCTGGTCGCACGCTGGTG
This sequence comes from Abyssibacter sp., assembly GCA_023146115.1. Taxonomy (GTDB): domain Bacteria; phylum Pseudomonadota; class Gammaproteobacteria; order Nevskiales; family OUC007; genus Abyssibacter. The sequence continues at coordinate 3,242 of JAGLCS010000028.1, forward strand.
AACCGCAGCCGGGGGCGGCCGTTACGCAACCGCGGAGATGGTTATCGCACTCAAAAGGGGCGCTGCCCCGCTACGGGATGCCTCAAGCCTCGTCAGTCGGGCTGAATCGATCACGGATAGTTGCGCTAGCCCCGCTGAGCAAGTGCGGTTTTCTTGCGGAAATGAGCGTCGATCTCTTCGCTCCGGGGGGTGGTCGAGGCAGCGAAAGACCGAGGTGCATCAGGCGGGATCTCAATGGCCGATGCAGCGTAATCATCCGTTCATCCGTCAGAAAATCATTGGTTCAACGGGGCGGCTAGGTGAAGCGGCGGGGTGGGCTGCCGTGGCTCCTGGTGTGGCTGCGGCACGGGCGCGTGTACGCAGGAGCCGAATGTCGCTGGGGTCCGCTTGCAAGGGAGTTGCTACTGAGGTAGTAATTTGTGGGACAAGAGGCCCAAAGTGCCATTGCGTGAATAACGGCACGATACTTGCCGTGCGCAGGCCTCGTCGCATGTAACTTCGCCGCTTGGTGCAGTCCGCTAGGGCTGCCGGCCGAGTCAAATCAACTCCCTGGGGAGGGTGTAATGAAACTTGTACCAATGTTGGTAGCAGCAGTCGCGGCTGTTGCTCCGCAGTTCGCTTTTGGCCAATCACTTACCGAGTGTGAAGCCACATTTGTTGGAACTGCAGGGGATACGTCGTCTGCCGCGTCCGGTGCTGGCGCTGATGTCGTCGTCGACCCCAATCTCAAATTCGGTCAGACCGACACGCTTATTCTCAGCTTCTCCGGCACAGACAATCATCGACTCGCGCTGCCCGCGCTGACGGCCAACCTTCCGCTTCAGGCGTACCTGTCCGATGGCGCTTTCGCGCTGAACAACCTGCCGCTGTTGGCCCTGCCGGTTTCGCTGGTTACCGAACAACTGGTCGAAGGCATCATCGATGTCGGACAGTCATTCGGCCTGCGCTCGATCTGGAGTAACCACGAGCTGGAGTACTACCTGGCCGAGTCGTCGGACCAAGTAGGCGCACCGTTCGCTCGCGAGCACTTCGGCGTCACCGGTGCCGGTGTTGGTGTGGCGATTGTCGACAGCGGTATCGACCAACTTCAGGGTGATTTCGACAACGTCACCTTCAATGGCCAGCTGAACCCTGCGGCGCTCGCGGTGAACTTATCGGCGATCGATCGATCGTTGATGTTCATTCCGACTGAGAACAGCGACCTGACGTCAGGCCATGGAACCCATGTGGCAGGTACGGTCGCTGGAACGGGCGCAGTGAGTGATGGCCTGTACGTTGGCATGGCGCCCGAAGCGAACCTCATTGGTTTCGGCATGGGGCTGGTCGTACTGGTCCTGGATGCCACGCTTGCCTACGACTATATGCTGGACGAAGGGTTTATCACCGAACATAACCTTCGCGTGACCAACAATTCCTACGGCCCGATCGACCCGGTCGATTTCAACCCGAACGCCCCGATCAACCTGGCGATCAAAGCGGCATACGATGCAAACATCATTACCGCTTTTGCCGCGGGCAATGACAACGGGCCGGACTCCATCAGTCCGTACGCGATCAACCCTTGCGCCATCGGCGTAGCCAGTGGAACGAAGAGCGGTCGCTGGAGCGACTTCTCCAATACCGGCAACCCGAACGACCGCGCGCGTGACCCTGACATTACGGCGCCTGGGTCGAGCATCGTTGCCGCCAAGTCGACAACCAGTGCGGCGGTGCCAGCGGCCAACCCGTTCTATACGTCCAAGAGCGGCACTTCGATGGCCACGCCGCACATCGCCGGTATCGTCACGTTGATGCTCGAGGCGGTACCGGAGGCGAACTTCGAAGAGGTGCTCGAAGCGCTGAAAGTGACCGCCGACCCGATGTTTGACGGGAATGGCGACATGTACGGGTCCTGGATCGTCGGTAGCGGGATGGTCAATGTGCCGAACGCGATCG
>JAGLCS010000029.1 GCA_023146115.1 Abyssibacter sp.
GCCTGATCGGCCGCTCGCGACATCCCGCCGGGCTCACTGCCACAGTGGGTCCGGCTTTTTTATGCGTTCGATTTTCTCTTGAATCACCCCGAATAACAGCGTTTCCAGCCCAGGGCGACGGGTGAAGATCCGGGCATTTACGCCACCCCAGGATAGCTGTATAAATATACAGCCATTCGGTGTAACGCCCGTGACCCGCACCACTCCACAAACGATTGACTCCCTACTTCAGAGCTGCCCGAAGCTGTGGCGGGGAGGGCGCATGCCCAAGCCCTCCAAGGCCTATCTCTCGACAGGGTTTGATGCACTTGATGCCGCATTACCGGGCGGCGGCTGGCCTCACTCCGGCCTGGTGGAAATCCTGTACCCGGAAATTGGCCTGGGGGAATTGTCACTGTTAGCGCCTAGTCTGGCTGCATTGAGTCAGCAACAAATGGTGGTGCTAGTTCGCCCTCCTCTGTCGCCGTACGCACCCGCATTGGCGCAAGCCGATGTCACCCTCTCCAGGCTGATCTGGGTATCGCCAAAATCCAATCAGGACTGCTGGTGGGTCATGGAGACAGCACTGCGCAGCACGGCATGTGGGATGGTCATCGCCTGGCCAGGACGCATTCCGGTCGATCAGGTTCGCCGTTTGCAGGTCTCCGCGTCCGAAGGTCAAACGCTTGGGGTTCTGATGCGCCCGGACGGCGGCACAGCACCGAATGTGCATCTGCGCTTGCGTATTCGCCGCAACAACGTGCAAACCTGCCAGGTTGATATTGAAAAGGCGCGCGGCACACACCGCCGATCCAGCGTGGTACTGCCATGCTGAATACGCAAACCGACCTGTTCGAACAGCCCGTCAGCCGTCAGAAGAACACGGCCAACAGCTTGCGCCTGGCTCCCCCACCCCGGCCACAACCAGCACAGACCGCTCCCACCTTGTGGCTATGTCTGTATTTGGAGCAACTTCCACTGGAGGTTTTCCCGCACTTTGAGCCGGAAGACCTCGTCGCCGTCACCGACTCGATCAAAGCCCGCACGCTTGTCATCAGCGCCTCTCAGGCCGCCATGCAACAAGGTGTGACCGCAGACATGAGTGTTACAGCAGCGCATGCCATCTGCCCCAGCCTCCATGTTCTGCCACGCGATTCTCGCGCTGAAGGCCACAGGCTGCAGTGGCTGGCACGCTGGGCCAGCCGGTTTTCTTCTTGGGTCAGCGTCGAGCCACCTCATACCATCTATCTGGAGATAGCTGGCAGCCGCTGCCTATTCGGTTCCCCGCGAGAACTACAGCGCAGCTTACGTGGAGGGTTGGGGGCTCATGGCCACCAAGCGCGCACAGCCGTCGCACCGACAGCACGAGCCGCTGGTTTTCTGGCCCGATGGGCGACACACGATGCCAGCCTAATCGAACAGGCTGAGAGCCTACACGCTGCAATCGGTCAACTACCCATCACAGCGCTGGAATTGCCGCCAAAATCAGCCAGGCGGATGACACGGAGCGGTTTGCACACATTACAGGACCTACTTCGTCTGCCTCGCGATGGTCTAGCTCGTCGCTTTGGCCAATCAGTGCTGGAGCAATTGGATCAGGCATTGGGCAAAGCGCCGCAAGCGCTGCCCATGTTTTCCACGCCACAGCGGTTCTCAGCAGACGTCGATCTCCCACAGCCCAGTGCTGCTTCACCCCACATCCTGGCTGCGGCCGAACATGTTCTCGATCAGTTATGTGATTACCTGAGAGCACACGACCGTGCGGTGGAGCGTTTCATTTGCCGGCTGTTTCATCACCGTAGAGAGGCAACCCTCTGCCAGGTTGGCCTGCGCAGCCCTGATAGAAATCCACGGCGCTTCTCCCATCTGCTGGCCGAACACCTGAACCGCATGGCGTTACCTGCCGAGGTCATTGCCTTGCGTATTGAGGTCTCTCGCCTATTGCCATTCGATGTCGGCACGACCGATTGGCTGGACAACCGTGGAACCGACGACTGGCTGGCGACCGTGGAGCTGTGGCAAGCACGGCTGGGCATGGATGCAATCCGTCGTTTGGGGACTCATGCGGACCATCGCCCCGAATACGCCTTTACCGTCAATGCTCACGATTCTGGATGCTGGCCAAGCGCATCACGACCCTTGTACTTGCTGGATTCGCCATCCGCCCTGCAGGTGAAGGACAGGACACCGATCTGCGGCAGCGCCCTGACACGCATTCAAGGACCCGAGCGCATTGAACAAGGCTGGTGGGATGGCGTCGACATATCGCGCGACTACTACGTCATGTCGAATTCACGCGGCGCACGTCTATGGGTCTATCAGGACCGTCGGGAATTAGGCTGGTGGCTACACGGTGTCTTCGCATAGCTTCTCAGTGATCTGCCTCCCATGAGCAACTCTCACGGGCCTGGGTATGCCGAACTTCATTGCATCAGCAGCTTCAGTTTTCTGCGAGGAGCTTCGCAGCCAGCCGAACTGGTCCACCAAGCGACCAATCTCGGTTATACGGCGCTGGCGATCACCGATGAGTGCTCGCTGGCTGGTGTGGTCCGCGCTCACGAAGCCGCGCGCGATCTTGGCATCGCACTGATCATCGGCGCGGAATTCCGTCTCGCAGATGGTCCCAAGTGCGTATTGCTGGCAACCAGCCGGACCGGTTATGCCCAGCTCGCCCGGTTCATCACCCTGGGCCGACGACGCAGCTCCAAAAGCACCTATGTGCTGGACAGCACCGACCTTCGCACCCAGAACCTGCAGGAGTGCCTGCTGCTCTGGTTGCCGGACGACTCCGGATATCTGCACACACATCAGCTGACTGATATCGCAACCCAGTTTTGCCAACGCATCTGGCTGGGTTTCACGGGATTTTCGTTGCAAGACCAAACGCAGCAACTGCGCAATCTCAAGGACATCAGCCAACAACATGCCGTGCCGCTGGTCGCCTGCGGCGATGTGCACATGCATGTGCGCAGCCGTCGTGCCTTGCAGGACACACTCACTGCTATCCGCCTGAACAAGCCATTGCAAGAACTGGGGTATGACCTCTTTCCCAATGGAGATCGGCACCTGCGCCCGCGTCGGCATCTCATGCAGCTCTATCCGCCAGAACTCCTGGAACAAACCCTGCTGATCGCCCAGCGATGCACATTTTCACTGGATGAACTGCGTTACGAATATCCGCATGAACTGGTCCCTCCCGACCACACGCCCAGCAGCTGGCTGCGTCAGTTAACCGAACAAAGTGCTCGAACGAGGTACCCATCAGGCATCCCGGCCAAAGTGCGCAAGACCATAGAGCACGAACTCAGACTCATCGCCGACCAGGAGTACGAGTTCTTCTTTCTTACCGTTCACGAGATTGTTGAATGGGCACGTTCACAGAACATCCTGTGCCAGGGACGTGGTTCGGCTGCCAATTCGGTTGTTTGCTATTGCCTGGGTATTACCTCCGTCAACCCGGAGGAGCACGAATTACTGTTTGAGCGCTTTATCTCACGAGAGCGCAACGAACCACCGGATATCGACGTCGACTTCGAACATGAACGCCGTGAAGAGGTCATCCAGCACATTTACCGCAAGTACGGACGCGACCATGCGGCACTCGCGGCCACGGTGATCTGTTACCGCCCCCGCTCAGCGATACGCGACGTCGGAAAGGCATTGGGCATGAGCCTGGATCAGGTCGATCAACTCTCCAGAACACTGCAATGGTGGGATGACGATACCGATATCGATACGCGTATCCGCGAAGCTGGTCTGGCACCCGACACCCCCATTATCCGACGCCTGAAACGGCTGGTCGGCCAGTTGGTTGGATTTCCCCGCCACCTGTCACAGCACGTTGGCGGCTTCGTGATCAGCGATGGCCCGGTTCACGAACTTTGCCCCATCGAAAATGCATCGATGCCTGGCCGCACGGTTATCCAATGGGACAAGGACGACCTGGAAACGTTGGGCTTGCTGAAAGTCGATGTTCTCGCGCTTGGCATGCTCACCGCCATTCGCAAATGTTTCGACCTGATTAACGAGCACCACGGCAGGCAACTCAGCCTTGACCGCATTCCCCGGGACGATGCGGCTGTTTACGACATGATCTGTCAAGCCGACACCATCGGCGTGTTCCAAATTGAGTCCCGCGCTCAAATGTCCATGCTGCCCCGCCTTCAACCCCGAAAATTCTACGACTTGGTCATTGAAGTCGCGATTGTGCGACCCGGCCCGATTCAGGGCGACATGGTCCATCCCTATCTGAATCGCCGGTCCGGCAACGAGCCGGTGAATTATCCCAACGACGCAGTCAAGGCCGTGCTGGAACGGACACTCGGCATTCCCATATTCCAGGAACAGGTGATGGAACTCGCCGTCGTAGCCGGAGGATTTTCGCGCGGAGAATCCGATCAGCTACGGCGCGCCATGGCGGCCTGGAAGCGCAAGGGAGGGCTTGGACCCTTCGAGAAGAAGCTCAAGGACGGCATGATGAAGAACGGCTTGAGCCAGGCATTTGCAGACCGGATCTTCGAGCAAATCAAGGGATTTGGGGACTATGGGTTTCCAGAAAGCCACTCGGCCAGCTTTGCCTTGCTGGCCTATGCCTCAGCCTGGCGTAAATACCATTACCCTGGCGCCTTTACGGCGGCTCTGCTCAACAGCCTACCGATGGGGTTTTATCAGCCCGCCCAATTGGTCGGCGATGCCAACCGCCATGGGGTCGAAGTCCGCCCTGTTGATGTTTTGAACTCCGGCACACAAAGCACGCTGGAACCATCCGTTCATAGCCGAGGCGGTGTTGCGCTACGCCTGGGGCTGGATCGAATCAAGGGGCTGGACCAAGCGGCTGCGAAACGCATCGTGCAGGCCCGTCTTTTGGAGCCCCCCCCCGACAGCGTCCAGGCAGTCGCTCGCCAAGCTCGATTGAGTCGCTCGCAAACCGAGGCTCTTGCAGCCTCTGGAGCACTTAACAGCTTGGCCACTCATCGGCATCGTGCATTCTGGGATGCCGCCGGCGTTGAAACGGCGATGCCCTTGTACGGCCAACCCCAATTCACCGAAGGCGCGCCCTTGCTACGGATTCCGAGCGAGGCCGACAACATCATCTCCGACTATTCGAGTATCCAACTGACGCTAGGCCGTCATCCGGTGGCGTTACTGCGCGGCAAACTTGATGCCCTGCACGCACAATCCGCAGCGCAACTCGCTGACGGAGAGACTGGCAATCCCGTCTGCATCGCAGGCCTGGTGATTAATCGGCAGCGGCCGGGCACAGCGTCCGGAGTGATCTTTATGACGCTGGAAGATGAAACCGGTTCAACAAACCTAATCGTCTGGCCCAAAGTGGTGCATGCCTACAGAAGCGCCGTGCTGCACAGCAGATTCATCGTGGTGCGTGGTCAGCTGCAGCGCGAAAACAACGTCGTCCATGTCATCGCACGTCAGCTTCAGGATTACTCCCACTGGCTGGGAAAGCTCAACGCCAAATCCCGCGACTTTCACTAAAGAGAGTCAACCCGCGCGGCAACAGGCTTCGGCAACCACACACGAAACGTCGCACCCTGTCCGGCCTCGGACACGACATCGAGCCGTCCCGTGTGACGTTCGACAATGCGGGCACAAAGCGCCAGCCCGATCCCGGAGCCGGGGTATTCGTCCGCGCTGTGCAAGCGGGTGAACATCTGGAAGATCTTGTCCTGGTAGGCCGGCTCGATGCCGATACCGTTATCCGCGACATGAACACAAACCTGGGCGTCCTCCTCCGTCGCGCTGATCCGCAGGACGGGCGAGACATCGGGCCGCGCGAACTTGCAGCCATTGCTGATCAGATTCTGAAACAACCGAGTCAGCAGCCCCGCATGCCCGGAGACTTGCGGCAGCGTACCCATATCAATGACCGCGCCCTGCTGGTCAAGCATGGCGCGCAGGCGATCGCAGGCATCATCCACCACCTGCGAAAGCGCCACCGGTTCAAAGGCCATCTCAATGCGATTCGCCCGCGAGAACTGCAGAAGATCCTCGATCAGATTGTCCATCTGTCCGATGGCTTCGTGAATCAGTTCCAGAAACTCTCGCCCGGCGTCGGACATGGCCCCGGACTCCTTGCGCTGAAGCAGGTCGGAAAACCCGGCGATGGTGCGCAAGGGAGCACGCAGGTCGTGCGACGCGGCGTAGGCGAAACGCTCCAGTTCCTCATTGGAGCGGCGCAATTCGAGATTGCGTTCGTGCAGCTCTCGCGCCTTGGCTTCCAGCAAGGACTCGGCCGCTTCGCGGGCGGCACGCTCGCGCGCGAGTTTGCGCCGCAACAGCGATAGCTCTTCGGTTTCGCTCACGCAGCCACCGGCAGGATGTCGAACTGCGCGGCGGTACCCTGACCATCCGAGAGATCTCGCATGCGCACGTCCAGGGGGTCGCCGAAGTGCGCGATGCAGCCCCGGATCAGACCATGCGCAAACGGCGCCAATGGCCGACGTGATCGGTAGACCATGCTCAAGCGATCAGCCTCGCGCAGCGCATACTCGAAACGAGGCAATTCGGCATCCGGATAAAGCTTGAGGACCTCGACATGAATCGAGCTTTCGATGGCCGCGAGAAATTCGATGGCCGAGTTGGCGGATCGGATCAGGTCGGGAAAGCGACGGACGAACACCCCAAACAGATGCTCACCGAATCCCGTGAGGATGGCGTCCATGGATTGGTCGGCGGAACGCGCCAGGGCACCGACGTAACCAACCATTTCCATGTGATCGTAGTTGCCGACTGCGGTATACGCGCCGGCGTTTTCCGGGCGCACGGCTTCGAGCAAACGCTCGACCGTGGCCAGGCCATGTTGCTGCTCGACCATGTCGAAGAATTCGGTGAAGACTATTCCCTTCATGTGCGGTGACCCGGCAACCCCATCATTCCAACACGCCGGAACCCGACGGTTGTTCCCTG
>JAGLCS010000003.1 GCA_023146115.1 Abyssibacter sp.
GTGCCCGAGGGCATCGAGGGTCGCGTGCCGTACAAGGGATCGATGTCGTCCATCGTCCATCAGTTGATCGGCGGCGTCCGGGCAGCCATGGGCTACACCGGCTGCGGCAGTGTGGATTCACTGCGCACCGAGGCCACCTTTGTACGCATCACCGGCGCGGGTGTGCGTGAGTCGCATGTCCACGATGTATCCATCGTCAAGGAAGCCCCGAATTATCGGGTCGAACGTTAGACCGAGAACAGCATGCAGCCCAGTGACGACAAGATCCTGATTCTGGATTTCGGCTCCCAGTACACCCAGTTGATCGCGCGCCGCGTGCGCGAGTTGGGCGTCTACAGCGAAATCCATCCCTGGGACTGGACCGCAGAGCAGATTCGCGGTTTTTCGCCCAAGGGCATCATTTTCTCGGGCGGGCCTGAAACCGCATCGGTTGCCGATGGCCCGCGGGCCGATGCCGAGGTCTACGGCATGGGCGTGCCGATTCTCGGCATCTGCTATGGCATGCAGACCATGGCGGCTGAACTCGGCGGCCAGGTCGCGCCGTCGACCAAGCGCGAGTTCGGGTACGCACGTGTGGCCCGTACCGGCGCCTGTCGCCTGCTCGACGATATCGAGGACGCCGTGACCACTGAGGGTATGGCGCAGCTTGATGTCTGGATGTCACATGGTGACCGTGTGGAAACGCCGCCGAATGGGTTTTCGGTGGTCGCTGGCACCGAGTCAGCGCCCGTGGCTGGCATCGCCGATGACGGCCGCGGCTTCTACGGCCTGCAGTTCCACCCGGAGGTGACGCACACGATTCAGGGCGCCCGGATTCTGGGTCGCTTCGTGCATGACATCTGTGGCTGCGGCAACGCCTGGCAACCCGGCAACATCATTGAGTCACTCACCGCCAAGGTCCGTGATCAGGTCGGTGGCGGCAAGGTGTTGCTCGGTCTGTCCGGGGGTGTCGATTCATCCGTCGTGGCCGCGCTGTTGCATCAGGCGATCGGCGAGCAACTGACCTGCGTGTTCGTCGACAACGGGCTATTGCGCAAGGAAGAAGGCGATCAGGTCATGGCGACCTTCTCGCAGCACCTTGGCGTCAAGGTGATCCGTGTCGATGCCGAAGAGCGCTTCCTGTCGGCCCTGGCCGGCGAGGACGATCCCGAGGCCAAGCGCAAGATCATCGGCAAGACGTTTATCGATGTCTTCGACGAAGAGGCCGGCAAGCTGGCGAATGTCGATTTTCTAGCCCAGGGCACCATCTACCCGGATGTGATCGAGTCGGCCGGCGCGTCGACGGGCAAGGCGCATGTGATCAAGTCCCATCACAACGTGGGTGGTTTGCCCGAGCACATGAAGCTGCAGCTGGTCGAGCCCCTGCGCGACCTGTTCAAGGACGAGGTGCGCAAGATCGGTCTGGAACTGGGCCTGCCGCGCGAAATGGTTTACCGCCATCCCTTTCCGGGGCCAGGACTGGGCGTGCGGATACTCGGTGAGGTGAAGAAGGAATATGCCGACCCGCTACGCGAGGCCGATGACATCTTCATCTCCGAACTGCGCAAGCATGATCACTACGATGCGGTCAGTCAGGCGTTTGCGGTATTCCTGCCGGTTCGTAGCGTCGGCGTGATGGGTGACGGTCGCCGCTACGAGCATGTCATCGCACTGCGTGCGGTCGAAACCGTCGATTTTATGACCGCCCGATGGGCACATCTTCCCTATGACTTTCTCGATCATGTGGCACGCCGCATCGTGAACGAGGTGGACGGCATCTCCCGCGTCGTCTACGACATTTCAGGGAAGCCGCCGGCCACGATCGAGTGGGAGTGAACCCGCACCCGCGCTGAACCCGCGGCGAGATCGACGTCGGTGTGGAGAGCAACATGCACAGAATCTCCCGACTACCGTTCATGCTCGCCATGGTGCTGCCCTGGTTGGCGGTGGCCGGCGAGACCAGCAGCCGGGCGGTCGCGTTGGAGTTGCTGGATCGGCTGGATCAGGGGCGGTACGCCGAAGCCGTGGAGCCGTTCACGCCCACCATGGTGGATGCGGTTCCCGCCACCCAGTTACATGCGATCTGGACCTCGTTGCCGGCCCAGTTCGGCGCCCCGCTGCATCGTGGCGCCGTGACGACAACCCCGGCTCAGGGCGTCGAACTCGTGGCCGTGCCGCTCTACTACGAGCGTGGCGCGCTGACGGCCAACGTGGCGATCACACCCGATGGTCAGATCGCTGGCTTCCGACTCGTGCCGCTGGTTCCACCACCCGAATCGGTGCCGGCGGCGGCAGGTTTCATCGAACGTCCTATCCAGGTTGTCAGCCAGCGTTTGCCCCTGGCGGGGACACTCACCGTGCCCAAGGGCGAAGGGCCGTTCCCCGCTGTCGTCCTCGTGCACGGGTCGGGCCCGCATGGCCGGAACGAGACCATCGGCCCGAATCACATCTTCCTGCAGCTAGCCCGCGGACTGGGCGAGCAGGGCATCACCGTGCTGCGCTATGACAAGCGCACGCATACCTACCCCGAGCAGTTTGCGGACGGTGATTTCACCATGGAAGACGAGACCATTGCGGACGCGGTGGCCGCGGTCGAGGTCCTGCGTGATCAGCCGGAGGTCCGGGCCGGTGACGTCTTCGTCCTGGGCCACAGCCAGGGCGGTATGCTGGCGCCGCGTATCGCGGAGCGGACGCAGGGATTGGCGGGTCTCGTGCTGTTCGCGGCGCCGGCGCGGTCGTTACTGGATTTGTTGCCGGAGCAGAATCGCTATTTGTTCGGGCTGGATCGACGCATCACCGACGACGAACGAGACTTTCTCGAAACCTTGGAACAGCAGATCGCTGCCCTGCGCAGCGAGCGGCCGATCGACCGCAAGAATACCCCCATGCAGCTGCCAGCTGCCTATTGGCATCATGCCGATCGCGTTGATCCGGTGGCGGATGCCCAGGGCATCGATGTTCCGATGTTGCTCGTTCAGGGTGGCCGCGATTTCCAGGTGACCCAGACCGATTGGGAGCGCTGGAAGCAGGGGCTGGCGGACCAAACCGGCGTAGAGTTCCGGTATTACCCGACGCTGAATCATCTGGGGATCGCGGGCCAGGGCGCGAGCAGTCTTGCGGAGTACCAGGAACCCGGCGACGTGGACATGCAGCTGATCACTGACATTGCCGGCTGGATCAATCAGGTGCCCGATGCCTGATTCGACCACGCCGGCAGTCGCCACCGACCATGACTGGATGCAACGGGCGCTAGAGCTCGCCGAGCGCGCGGCGCAGGCCGGCGAGGTACCCGTTGGCGCTGTTGTTGTGCGAGACGGGGTCGTGTTGGGCGAAGGGTGGAATCAGCCGATCGGCCTGTCTGACCCGACCGCGCACGCCGAGATTCAGGCCCTGCGCGCTGCGGCCAGCGCCATCGGCAACTACCGGCTGGTCGGCTGCGACCTATACGTGACGCTAGAACCTTGTGCGATGTGCGCTGGCGCCATCGTCACCGCGCGTATCCGCCGCGTAATTTACGGGGCCGATGACCTGCGTGCCGGCGCTGCCGGGTCGGTCTTCTCGGTGCTGCCGGGTGAGCAACTCAATCATTGTTGCGAGCTGACAACCGGCGTACTCGCGGAGCAGTCGGCCGATCGACTGCGCGGCTTCTTCCGTGCCCGGCGCAAATAGGCCTGTTCAGGGCACTCCGTCAAAAAACTCGACGATGCCTGTTTCCAGTGAATATTCCGCGCCGACCACGACCAGCCCATCATTGTGGATGAGCGATTCCAGAATCTTCGACCCGTAGCGAAGCTGGTTGGCCGACGCCGCAACATTGGCGCGCACAGCCCGGTCCATCAACGCCATCGGCTGCTCATCAGGAAAAGCGTCCAGCAGCGGATCGACCACCGGCCGGATGCGGTCGACGATGGCATGCAGGTTGGGTGAGCGTGTCTCGCTTGGCTGGTCGAGTTGCTCCAGCGTTGCGGCGACGGCTCCGCAGCTTGTGTGCCCCATCACCACGACCAGGCGAGTGCCGAAGCGATCCGCCGCAAATTCCACGCTGCCAACCAGCGACGGCGCGATGACGTTGCCGGCCACACGAATCACGAATAGATCGCCCAGGCCCTGGTCGAAGACCAACTCGGCAGGTGCGCGGGAATCGGAGCAGCCGAGAATGATCGCAAACGGTTCCTGCCCACCCACCAGCTGCAAGCGCCGCATGGGGTCGCTCACACCGTTGGAGCCCTGGGCTTCGTTGGCGACAAATCGGGCATTGCCTTCCTTCAGGCGTTTGAGAGCGTCTCCGGCTGACAGCATCTGGCTTCCTTTTCGATCGTGTTAAACGGGTGGATGTCCTGGCTGATTCCAGACCAGCCGTGTACGGACTCCAGCGACATGTGCATCAGGTAGGCATCGGCCAGACCATGGGTCGGGTGCGCGAAGGCCTCCGGTTGCCTACCGATAATCGTAAACCCCATCCGCTTTCACAAGCGCACACATCCGTTCGAGGCCACGGCGTCGCACCCCGTCTGCTCAGCGACGGGGGCGGCCGCCAGAGACCGCAATGGCGCGGACCGAACTCTCAGCGTTTCAGCGTCGCGTCGAGAAAGCGGCCGAACGCGGCCCAGGACGATTCGTCAGCCTGCTCGCGGTAGCTGTCCTGACCGAACACGGTGAAGGCATGCGGCGCGCCGCCATAGGTCGTCATCGTGTGCGGCAGCCCGGCCGATTCCAGTTCGTTCGCCAGCGCACCGAAGTGGTCCATGGTGATGTGCCCGTCGGCGGTGCCGTGCTGAATCAAGTAGCGACCCTTGGCCTTGGAATAGTCCTGCCCCTCGGGCGTGGACAGCCCGCCATGGAAGGTCACGAAACCCTCCAGATCGGCGCCGGAGCGTGCCAGTTCCAATACCGCGGCGCCGCCGAAGCAGTAGCCCATCGCCACTGCGTGGTCGGTGTCCGCGCCCAGGCCGCGGGCCGAGCGCAACGCGCCTTGCATCAGGGCGCGCAGCTTGTCGCGATCCTGGTACAGCTCGCCGGTGTGCTGGCGCTTGTCTTCGACGGTCGTCGGCCGCACGCCCTTGCCGAACAGGTCGGCGGCGAAAACGGCGTAACCCATCCCGGCGAGCATGTCCGCCCGCTGAATCTCGTAGTCGGTCAGACCATCCCAGTCGTGCAGCAGCAGGACCAGCGGCGCATCCGGTGCAGGGGTGACGAAATAACCCTCGTAGGACTGATTGTTGACGCTGTATTCAGCGGATTGACCGGTGCCGGCCAGACAAAGAGCGGGGACGGTCGCGAGCAGGGCGACAAGAAGTGCGCGGATCATGCGAATACCAGGTTCGGGCGTTGGCGCAGACTACCGCATGTATCAGACGGCAAAAAAATGGGGCGGCTTGAACCGGGCCGCCCCAATACGCACAGATCGTCTTTCTTGGTATGCGTTATTCGTTACCGGCTCCGGACGACGCTTGGAAATCAACCGTCGTCACGGTTTCCGCCTGTATGGAAATGTCGTTCTCGACGTCGCCAAAGGTGATGGCGTCGTCCTGCTCGCCCAGGTCTTCACCGGCCTGGCAGGTGAACGCAGCCGTGTAGTCGCCCGCCAGCAGGAATCCGACTTCGTAGCTGTAACCGACAATCGTGTCGGTCTCGTCGGTGACGGGGGAGACCTGTGCCGTGGTCAGCGGATCAATATCGGCATCGGTGGAGCTGTCTGCATCATCGGGCGTGGTCGCAGCGCCGGTGTAGACGTAGACGGCCGCACCCTCGCCGGAAACCGGATCAGCCGAGCAACTGGCATCGGCGAACAGGTCGGGATCGACCGTGCCGGCGAGCGTGCCGACCTCGGCGTTGTCCACCACGCGCACGACGGGTCGCAGGTTGTAGCAACCGGTGGCACCGCGCTCAGCGATGGATTGCCGCAGATCAAAGTCCACAATGTAGGCGGCCGACTGGCCGGCGGCCACGGTGATCGGACCCTGGAATTTCAGGCCGGACTGCTCGCCGCTGGGTATGACCAGCGGGTAGTCGACGCCATCGATGGTGATGTACGACGGCAGTTCGCTCGGGATGTTGTTGCAGCTGGGCGGCACGGAATCCACCAGCAGCCGGACCTGCTCGTACTCGCCAACCGGCACCTCTTCGCCCTCGATCAGAAACGCGCTGTTGTTGCCTTGCAGGGCGAGCAGGTCGATCTGCTGTGGGGTGTCTAAAACGAAGGTCAGGCGGGGCTCGTCATCGGCGCCCAGCAACTGCACCTCGGTGAAGGTCACAACCACAGCATCGGCCTCGTCAACCGGGGCATCAGTGACCCCGAGCGAGACGAAGCCGGTGCCGGAAATGTCAGCCGATCCCCCGTCGCCACCGCAGGCGGCCAGGGCGACAGCAACAGTCGCGGGAATCAGCAATCTGAAAGCGGACATGGGTCATCTCCTATGACAGTCGAATTCATCTGGCGCGCCCGGCTTGTCCGGACTCGCTGAACACGTAAATCCCCAACCCCGCGAACTCACCACCCTCGTCGGTGCTGTGCTGGACGAGTTCGGCGTCCAGTGTTTTCAGTAGCTGCATACCGGATTCGGCGGCGAAGGCTTGCAGTCGTTCGACGCCGGCCTGCGTCAGGTGGTCAAAGCTGACCTTGCGCTGAAAGCGTGGCGCGGCCGGCTGCTCGATGTTCCAGCCGATGGTGTTGAGCAGCGCGGCGACGTCGGTGCCCATCAGGTCGAGCTTGGCGGTGACGTCTTCGCGCGGCACGTAGGCATCGGTCACCAGCACCAAGCTGCCGGGGCGAGTGGCATCGTCGTCGCCGGAACGGGCAACGCCGGATTGCAGCAACTCGCGCACCACCGCCGTAATGGGAATGTCCGGACAGGCGCGGCCGCGCAACGCCTCCAGCGACGGAGCAGGCCCGTTCACCGGGAGCTGGCGGGGCAGTCCGGCGTCAGTTCGATAGGCGGGCTCGCGGATCCACAGCGCCACCAGGCGCAGCATCGGGTTGAAGACCTGTGCGGGCTGGTCGGCATCGACCTGGCGTTGCACTCGCGCCACGTCCCGGCGATTAATGCCGGTGAGCAGCGCCACCCGGGATTTGCTGGCCGGTCGATTGCGGATGCCGAATTCCTCCGATGCCACCGAGATGAAAACGCGCTTCGCAAGCTCAGAGAACGCCGCGTAATCGAAGCCCTGGCGCAGCAGGATGCGCGCGAGCGCGCGCAGCACACGCTCCACAGCGCCTTGCATCCGGGCCTGGGCGGTTGGATCAAACTGCGTCGCGCTATCCATATTTGGCATATTAACGCCAAATAAAATTAATTTCCAAGGAGGCCGTCGCCTAACACCCGACGGTGTGGTGGGAACAACGGCGAGGAATTCAGCTGGGGGTCAGGTCGTGCTGCGCTCGCCTGAGTCACCGATCACTTCATTGGCCGCCCGCTGGCCGGCGCGCAGCGCGCCTTCGATATAGCCGCAGAATTCGGTTGCAGTTTCGGTCCCCGCCCAATGAATGCCGTCGCAGGGGCTGCGTAACGCCGGCCCGAGTTCGGTGAGCACCCCAGGCGTTAGCAGCCCCACGTAGCAACCCCGCGACCAGGGATCGGTGATCCAGTCGTGTTCGACATAGCCGATGGGATGACGCGCCGCATCACCGAAATAGCGAACCAGACTGCCCAGCACAGCGGCTCGGCGTTGGTCTGGTGCCGCGGCCGACCAGCGCCGGGCCGGAGCACCGTCGATAAAGCCGACCAGGGCACCGAACTCGCCTGTCGGCGGCGAGGCGTCGAACACCGTGTTAAACGCTAGTGAGTGGCTAACCGCCTCGCCAGACAGGCCAGCACCGCGCCAGAACGGCGTGTCGTAGGCGACCACGGTTTTGATCACCGAGCCCATGGGCATGCGATTGGCCAGCTGCACGCGGTTCGCGGGCAGGGCCGGCTCGAAGGCAATGCGATCCTGCAATGCCGGAGGCAGCGCGCAAACTACGCGCGGGGCGCGGAACTCGGCGCCGGTGGCTGCCGCGACGATCCAGTCGTTTCCGGCACGTTTGACCGCGCAGGCGGGTGATTGCAGGTGAACCTCGCCGGCGGCTACGAGTGGCTGCGCCAGCCACTCGGCTAGTTGAACCATGCCGCCATCGACGGTGGCCGCCTGGGCGCCGCCGGTCACCGAGGTCAACACCTCGAAGTTCTGGTTGGAGGCGCAATAGAACAGAAAGCCGAGGAACGAGAGCATCCCCGGCTCGGCGGTCATCACCGAACGAATGGCGATGTCGAAGATCTCCCGGCCACTGCGTGTGCGCAGGTGCCGGCGCATCCATGACTCCAGGGTCTGGTGGTCCCAGGCGCTGGCCTGGTCGGCCTCCCAGGGTGCATCCAAGGTCAGCGAACGCTGGGCTCGGCTCAGCTTTTGGATGGCGCGCTGCAATTCCAGCAAGGCCAGTGGGTTGGCGTTCGGGATGATGCCGCGGTAACGCTTGAGGCGATCGCGATCGCCGCTGTCGAGGTGTAGCAGCTTGGCGCCATCGGCAAATTGCGGCAGGACGTTCGCGCCGGCCTGATGTGCCAGATTCGACAGCTCGCTGTGCGCCGCGCCGATCCACTGCCCGCCAATGTCCACGGTGCGACCAGCAAGCTCGGTGACGTGCGTGCGGCCGCCGATCCGGTCGCGGGCTTCCAGCACCGTGACCCGCAGGCCGGCATCGTGGAGCCGCCGCGCACATTGCAGGCCGGAGAAACCGGCACCGATCACAATACAGTCACGAGAAATCATCAGCTCTGCAGGCTCCGTCCGAGTGGAACCGACGCCACGCGCCGGAAAAGCCGCTGGTCTCGTTGCTCTGTCCAGGTGAACAGCGACAGTTGATCCAGGGTGAGAGACAAGGCCGCGACACCAGTGCCGGATAGCGTACCGGTGAGTCGCTCGCGATCGGCGCGCGGCAGCTTGCGGCTGAGCCGCGCCACGGTGACGTGCGGTTTGGGCGGTCGCTGGTCTGGCGTGACTGCCGCCGCCGCACACAGGCTGCCCCGGTGGCCGTGGATTAGCGTGTCAAGCAGATTGTCCTGTGCCCTGACCAGCAAGGACACCGCGGATGGCGCACGTGCAGATCCCAGCAGCTGCCAGCGCGTGCCGTCCACGCGGATTCGTGCAGGCATCTGCGCGGCGGCGGTCGTGGCGACATCAAAGGCACGGCGGGCCGGTTGTTCGCCGCAGCGACCAAGAAAGGCGAGGGTGACATGGCGGTCTGTGCCGACCATCAGACGGCTGGATTCCGGAAGCTGCAGGCGCCGGACGCTGGCATCCAGTGCCTCCGGGTCGCTCCAAACGTCGGCGGGCCAGCCGATGAACCAGTTCGCATCGTCCATCGCTGCATTGTGTTCGACATGCCGCTGCGCGGCCAGATGGCTTCGGCCGTGAGATCATGGGGCATCAGGCCTGTTATCCGCTGGAACCTGGGGGTGCTTTGCGGGTCAGAACAGGATCTCCATGGGATTGGCACGTCGGCGACGGCGCAGGGAAGAATATGCATTGGCATCGTATTGCGTGGCCATGTCTGGCCGCGATGGCTGGACTTGTGGCGGGCTGCAACGGCCCGGCTGACGAATCGGGTTCGTTGGCGAGCCGGCCGGCCACTGCGGTCATCGCGCAACCGGTGGAGATGGCCAGCTTCGCCAGCGGCATTGAAGCGCTGGGCACGGCCCGGTCCAACGAATCGCTGGATGTCAGTGCCAACCTCACCGAGAAGATCATTTCGCTCGACTTCGACGATGGCTCGGATGTGAAGCAGGGCGCGCTGCTGGCACGGCTCGACGACACCGCCGAGCGCGCGGCGCTGGCAGCGGCCAAGGCTCGGCTTGCCGAGCGCCGCCGCACGCTGGAGCGATCCAGGTCGCTGGTCAGTGATCGTGTGCTATCCGAATCCGAAGTCGATCTACGCGCCTCGGAGGTCGAGACCGCCGTGGCCGAAGTCGCCGAGCTGGAGGCATTGATCTCCGATCATCAGATTCGCGCGCCATTCGACGGTCGGGTCGGCCTGCGCATGGTCAGTGTTGGCGCACTGATTCGGCCGGGCGACGTGATCACCACGCTGGACGACATCGACACCATCAAGGTGGATTTCACCGTGCCGGAAACCGAGCTGGCGCGGCTGAAGCCGGGCGTGCCGCTGGTCGCGCGTGCGTCGGCCTACCCGGATCGCCGCTTCGAAGGCGAGGTGTCGGCCGTGGACACGCAGGTCAATCCTCAGACCCGGTCCGTGCTAGCCCGCGCGGTCATCGACAACCGCGAGCGTGTGCTGCAACCCGGCATGCTGATCGAACTGGAGGTGCTGGCCCGCCAGCGTCAGTCGTTGGCTATTCCTGAGAGCGCGTTGGTGCCCCGCGGCGAGCGCCAGTTCGTGTTTCGCATCATCGACGGCAAGGCCGAACGCGTGGAGGTCACGGTGGGTACGCGGCAGCCGGGCGTGGCCGAAATCACGGATGGGTTGCAGGCCGGCGACGTGGTGGTCACCGACGGCACGATCAAGTTGCAGCCCGGCACGACGGTGGAGGTGACAGAGCGCTCTGCCGTGCTGCCATCGCGGTCGAGCGCAACGGAGAACTGACATGATCCTGTCTGGTGTGTCGGTTCGCCGCCCGGTCTTCGCCAGCGTGCTGTCGCTGTTGATGATCGCCTTTGGTTTGTTGGCCTTCGACCGGCTTGCGTTGCGCGAGTATCCAGACATCGATCCCCCGATTGTCTCGGTGGATACGACCTATCCCGGCGCATCGGCTGCAGTGGTCGAAACCCGCATCACCGAAATCATCGAGGACCGCATCGCTGGCGTGGAGGGCATTCGCTTCATCGAGAGCAGCTCGCAGGACGGTCGCTCGCGGGTAACCATCGAGTTCAGCTCCGGGCGGGATATCGATGGCGCCACCAATGACGTGCGCGATCGGGTGTCCGGGGTGCTGGACAACCTGCCGCAGGAAGCTGATCCACCGGACATCCAAAAGGTCGAGTCCGATGACGACGTGATCATGTGGATGAACCTGACCAGCACCGAAATGGACTCGCTGGAGCTGACGGATTATGCGCGCCGCTACCTGCAAGACCGCTTTTCGATTCTGCCTGGTGTGGCGCGGGTACGCGTGGGTGGGGCGCTGGAATACGCCATGCGGGTCTGGCTGGATCGCAAGGCGCTGGCCGCTCGCGGTCTAACGGTTGCGGATGTCGAAAACGCGCTGGTTGCCGAGAACGTCGAGTTGCCGGCGGGCAAGATCGAATCGGTCGACCGCCTGTTCACGGCGCGAGTACGTCGCAGCTATCGCACCCCGGCTGATTTCCGTGATCTGGTTGTTGGCAGCAGCCGCGACGGGCACCTGGTCCGTTTGTCCGAGGTTGCACGCGTCGAAAAGGGTGCTGTGGAAAACCGCACCATGTTCCGCGGAAACACCGTGCCCATGGTCGGCATCGGCATCATCAAGCAGTCCACCGCGAACACGGTGGAAGTTGCGCGCGCGGCCAAGGCGCTGCGCGAACGGGTCAATCCCAACTTGCCTGAAGGCATGGCGCTGGAGCAGAGCTACGACTCCAGCGTGTTTATCGAGGCAGCAGTGGTCGAGGTGTGGAAGACACTGGCCATCGCCGTCGCGCTGGTCGTCGCGGTGATCTGGCTGTTCCTTGGCAGTGCGCGCGCGATGATCGTGCCCGCGGTGACGGTGCCGGTGTCGCTGATTGCCACGTTTATTGCGCTCTACACGTTTGGTTTCACCATCAACCTGCTCACGCTACTGGCCTTGGTGCTGGCGGTGGGGCTGGTCGTCGATGATTCCATCGTCATGCTGGAGAACATCGCCCGGCGTGTGGAATTGGGCGAGCCACCCCTGGTGGCTGCGTATCGCGGAGCCAAGCAGGTGGGCTTTGCGGTGGTGGCAACGTCCGTCGTCCTGATCGCCGTGTTCGTACCCTTGTCGTTCATCTCGGGCGACATTGGCAGGTTGTTCACCGAGTTTGCGATCACCATGGCGGCAGCGGTGTTCTTCTCGACGATTGTCGCGCTCACGCTGTCGCCAATGCTGTGCTCCAAATTGTTGTTGCCGCGTGATGAGAATCGCAAGTCCGTGTCCGCCTGGATCGACCGGGGCTTTGATCGAATCGCCAACGGTTATGGTCGCGTGCTGGACACCATCATCCATCGGCCTATCGCGATGGGGCTGGTGGTGGTCGCTGTGCTCGTGGGCGCATGGTTTCTGCTCAAGGCCGTGCCCAGTGAATTTGCCCCGAAGGAAGATCGCGGCTCATTTTTCGTCATCGTGCGAGGCCCTGAGGGCGCAACCTACGATTACATCAAGGACTACATGCTGGAGATTGAGGCGCGCACGATGCCATTGGTCGAGGCCGGTGAGATCGAGCGTCTGCTGGTTCGCGCCCCCAGTTTCGGCGGAGAACGCTTCAACAGCGGTGTGGTGATCATCGGCCTCAAACCCTGGGCGCAGCGGCGCTCCGCCTGGGAGATCATGGACGACATTCGTAGCCGGGTGTCCGACCTGCCCGGCGTGCGTGCGTTTCCGGTCATGCGTCAGAGCTTCGGTGGCGGGCGCGGGCAGCCTATTCAGTTCGTCATCGGAGGCGGCACCTATGAGCAGCTGACCGAGTGGCGCGACACCCTGACCAGCGCGGTTGGCGAACGCATGCCCGGCCTGATCGGGGTGGATTCCGATTACAAGGAAACCCAGCCGCAGCTACGCGTGAACATCGATCGCAACCGGGCGGGTGACCTGGGCGTGTCGGTGCGCGACATCGGCCTGACCCTGCAGACCATGCTTGGCTCACGGCGGGTGACGACGTACATCGATGATGGCGAAGAGTACGACGTGATCGTCGAGGGTGAGCGTTCCGAGCAGCGCACCCAGGACGCTATCGCCAACCTCTATGTGCGCTCAGCGACATCGGGCGAACTGATCCCGCTGTCCAACCTGGTGACCATCCGCGAACAGGCTGATGCCTTCGAACTGAACCGCTTCAACCGTGTCCGTGCGATCACGCTGGAAGCTGGGCTCGCCGATGGGCTGGTGCTGGGCGAGGCGCTGCGGGAGTTGGAAGAGCTGGCGCGTGAAGTCCTGCCGGAGAACGTGGTCATCGATTACAAGGGTCAATCGCGAGATCTGCAGGAATCCTCCGGGTCCCTGCTATTCGTGTTCCTGCTGGGTCTGGTTGTCGTGTTCCTGGTGCTGGCGGCGCAGTTTGAGAGTTTCGTCCATCCGCTGGTCATCATGCTGACCGTGCCGTTGGCCGTGACCGGGGCCTTGTTCGGGCTCTGGCTGGTGGGCTCGACGCTGAACATCTACAGCCAGATCGGCCTGGTCATGCTCATCGGCCTGGCCGCGAAAAACGGCATTCTCATTGTCGAGTTCGCCAACCAGCGTCGCGATGCCGGCGTCGGCTTCGACGAGGCCCTGATGGAAGCCTCTCGCGTGCGCTTTCGCCCCATCGTAATGACGGCGATCACCACCGCAGCAGGCAGCCTGCCGCTGATCCTGTCATCCGGCGCCGGTGCAGAAACCCGCTTTGCCATCGGCATCGTGATCCTGTTTGGCGTCCTCGCCGCGACGCTGTTCACGGTGTTTGTGGTGCCGGTGGCCTATAGCCTGCTGGCCCGCAAGACCGACTCGCCAGAAGCCGTGGCACGGCAACTCGAAAGCAAGCTGGCCGAGACACCGATGCAGCCTTGAATCGGTGCTTAGCCGAGAATCGCCCGGCTCACAAACCAGTTCACGCCGGCCAGGCACAGCAGGCCGGTGGCGGCGGTTTGAGGCCACAGGCCGGCGGCGTCGCGGGTCAGGCGTTGCCATAAGGCCATTGCGGTGGCGCCTAACGCCGACAACAGCAGCACGATGGTGATCTGCCCCAGTTCGACACCGATATTGAAGCCGACCAGTACCGGCAGCAGTTGATCGGCTGGCCAGCGGATGTCCAGTAGCGCGCCCGCGAAACCGGCGCCATGAACCAGACCAAAGGCGGCGGCCAGTACCGGGCCGGTCATGCCGACCCGGCGCGAGTCGCTCCATAGCAATCTTCCAAGCAGGAGCAGGCAGGCGAGCCAGGTCCAGGCGCTGAGCGCGGAGCGGTCCGTCAGCAGCAGCGCGAGTCCGAGGCCCGCGACGGCGGTTGCAATCGCGAACTGGGCGTCGCGAGAGAGCAGCGCGCGGCGGCGGGCGGCTTCGAACGCCGCATAGGCCACGGAAAAGCCGATCAGGGCTTCCACCGTCGACGCATCCGGTGCGATGCGTCCGGTGACCGCCAACCCCAGCGTGACCGAATGCCCCAGCGTAAAGCCGGTGATGGTCCACAAACGGGGCTTCCAGCCCGGAATCAGCAATAGCAGCGCGGCGAGAAACGCGATGTGGTCCCAGCCAGAAGCGACATGCTCGGCGCCGGTGCGGATGAAGCCCAGCAGATCCGATTGCGGGGCCTCTGTTGCCAGGCGGATCGCTGGACGCTGCGCGGTGAGTACGCGCTCGGTCGCCGTATCTCCATGTGTTGCGCTGAGAAAATGCAGATGTGTGGCGGCGTAGCGGAACAGCGCATCGATTTGCAGTTCGACCGGGTGGTGCTCAATCAGATCGGTGCAACGAAATGCCAGGCCGATGCGCTGCCAGCCTACGGCCGCAGGCAACACGGTGGGCGGCGCTGCGTCGCAGGGTTGGCCGGCCTGTGTCGCCCCAACGGTCTCGTCAAGATGCTGCGCCAGCCGTTCCGCAAGCGGAATATCAGCGGCGCTGCCGACGGCGATGTCGGCGTAAAGCAGTGTCGCGCGGCGGGAGTCGATGGTGAACTCCCCCGTCAGTTGCTGCCCGGCCCACTCCCAGGACGAAAACGACTGGCTGCGATTGTGGGCTAGCGCCTCGGTGCTGATCAGCAGCATCAGCCAGAGGGCGATGGCGTGGGCCAGCCGGACCTTGCTCACGACGGTGTTTGAATCTCGGCCGACGCTCGCAAGCGGGCAACTGTGTCGATGACGGCTCGTTCCTGATGCCGTGCCTGCCAGGCGACCAGAACCTGATCGCGCAGCGCCTCAAACGGAGGACGCTGACCAGGTTGTTTGTCCTGCAGCCAGACAAAATGCGCCTGCTCGCCGATGCGAATCGGGCCGGCGATATCCCCCGGCACCAAACCGGGCAGGGATTGCAGGACGCCGCCGGGCAGATAAGTCGTCAACGCGTCCATACGCAGCCATCCCGGCGGCAGCGGTGTGAGGGCCGCCGGCGCAAACACCGACTCGAAGGCCTGGCCCTGCCGCAGCGCAGTGACGGTTGCCGTTGCGGGCCAGGGGCGGGCGGCGTGGACGAGTTGCACGCGCGCGGCCTCGGCGCCCAGCAGCGGATGCTCGTCGTAGAAGCGACGCAGGGTTTGTTCATCCGGAGCCGCCGCCTGCTCGCGCGAGACGATGGCCTGCACCATCGCATCGACCACGGCTGAGCGCACCATGCGGTCGGACTGCAGCAGGCCGATCTGCTCGGCCCGCTGGATTAGCAACTCTTCGGTGATCAGCGTGTCCAGGGCGCGGGCGCGATCGGCTGCCGTTAGCGGATTGCGCTTGTCGCCTGCGATGGCCTCGACAGCCCGAGCCAGATCGGCCTGCGAAATGACCACGCCGTTGACCACCGCCGCGGCCTGGTCGGCCGCGCCCAGATCCGGCGCCAGGGCCTGCCAGGTGGCCAGCAGAAAACCCGCCGCGGTGGCGAGCAACAGCGCGGCATCCGTCAGGCGGCGGCGGTCACGCTCAGTCCGATGGGCCATGCGCCAGATTCAGATAGATCGGCGAGGACCAGGCCCGGTGCTCGGCCGGGGCGGTGCAATCGTCCGTGGCGTCGGTGCGGTAGTCGCCGTAGCAGGGGTTCACCCGGATGCAGTTGCCGTCGGCGTCGTATTCGCAGCGCAGATTGTCGGCGTTGATGGTCGGCGTGGCCTCCTGGATGGCGCGGGCGTAATAGAGGACATCGCGTGGCGCCTCGGCCAGCGTGTCATCGGTGAAGCGGGCGACGCAGCCGGCGGGGTTTCCGTCGCAGTCCGCCACTTTCCAGGGATCGTCGATCAGGGCGGCCACGTCTTCATCCGGACTGGCCTGGCGGCGAATGCGCACGACCTCAATGCGCGTGATCGGGTGGCGCACATCGGAGGGGTGGTCGCATTCACCGGAGCACAGGTTCTCGATGCGTTCGGCATCCAGGCCGGCGTGGACGAAATCGGGGCAGCCGGGTTTCTGCTGGAATGCACCGACGGCACGGACTTCAAAGGTGGGCGCCGGGGTTTGTCCGAGGGCGTCCGTCGCCAGTTCGCTGCCCATCGGATGCCGCTGATCCCCGTCAACCAGATCGAACCACAGCAGCATCTTCGGGCCGGAGGTCCCGTACACCTCGCGGTTTTGGAACGCATTCCAGATACCGGCGCGGTCCGGCGTTTCGGCGTGTACAGCGGCCAGTCCGCCGGTTAGCCAGAACGAGGATTGCCGCTCCAGTTCGGTGAGTTCAAAGCCAGCCATCTCCGTGAGGGTCTCGCGGTCAATGACCCGTGGCTCGGAGGTGGGAGTCCTGCGGTCGCCGTAGATGAGTTTGGCCCAGGTTTCGTTGACGGGGCCGTTGGCCTCCGTCGTGAGTTTGCGAGCCACCGGCTTGTATCCGGTGCCCGGCCGGGCGCGGTGGTTATCGGAGGATGCGATAAAGCCCCAGGTGAACCGGGCTGGCTCGTCCTGGTCGAAATTGGAAATCGCCAAGCCGTATTGCACCGACGTCCCCGGTCGGTGGTTGAACGGCGGCAGGAAACAATCCTTGCACTGTCCGGCATCTAGCCAGTCCGCCGCCGTTTCGCCGTCCACGGCCAGATGGCCGGCCGCGCCCATGTTGGCGTAGGCGTGGCGTGCGGTGGCGGCGCGCTCTTCACAGGTCTGTGCCGGGAGGCCCTCGTCTGCGCAGAACTGGGCAATGATCTCGCCGGCTCGCCAGCACGAGGGCAGATACCCCGGGCTAGGCTCGGGGCAGCGGCCGCTGAGCTGATCGCCGCCGGTGTCCATCTCCACGGCCCGCCACGGGCGGTATTCCTCGGAATTGCCATGCCCCGAATAAATTTCCACCGTGCTGAATGCTTCAGGCCGCATTTCGGACTTGAGCTGCTTGTCGAAGGTGGTGCCGGGCGGGGTGTAAAAGCCCCAGCTCGTGCCATGGGGGATGATCAGCGGGTCCAGGCCCTGGTCCTCCAGGCGTGCAACCAATTCGCCTGGCGTCGCCGCTGACTCATAGCAGCTGGCGGGCAGCTCGCTGGATGGCGTGTTCGCGTCACACTCAGGAACGCTGCGCACCTCGGCGAGAAAGGCGTTGAAGTCCAGATACCGCATGATCTTTTCGCGCTCGGTGATCACCAGCGCCGGAGGAAACGCGTCCAGCTCGGTGCGCAGCACCTGTGTCGTCAGTCCGCCAGCGGCAATCGGCCGCTTGGCCACCTTGTCGTCATCCAGATCTCGGAAGATCACGTTCTTGTGGCCGTAGTGGTTGGTGGGCAGGCGTCCGACCTGCGTCCACTCGAAGCCGAGAAACGAGACCAGGTCGGGCTGCTCCGGATCACCGGCCAGTGCCTGGCATTGCCGCACCGACGCCTTGGTTTCGTCCCAGCGGCGCGGCGTGGAGGCCGCGGCATGGTCGGTGATGGCCCAGAAATCCAGCCCGGAGCAATACCGAGCGTAGTCGCAGGCATCTCCGATTGGGTGCACGCCGCGGCCCCCGGCCATGGGCAGCGACCAGAGGAACGCATCGGTGGAGTAGGTCGTGTGGACGTGAAAGTCCCCAAACATCACATGCTTGGTGGACGCCGTCTGCGCTGCGGCCGCGGCGTCGCTGCGTGCGGTCTGCCGGGCCAGCACGACCGCCTCCGGCAGGCCCGGCCCGGTGATCTCGCCGGGTCCCGGCGGGTTGCCCAGCCATCCCAGGCGAGCACTCACCAGGTAAAGGCCGATACCGGCCACCAGCAATCCCACCAATGCGGCGAGCAGTCGTTTCATCTGTTCTCTCCCAGGCGGACGGCATCGCGGATCGCGACACGGTCCAGTGCCGCCTTGTTTATCACCGTCGTCCGCAAGGGTCCACCAACCGCGAAGATGGATAAGCGGTCGCGAGTGTGGGTTGAACGGTCGCGGTTGTCATCGCGTGGAAATTTGATCCCAGTAGGCTATGAAGCCATTGCGCATGTTTCGCGCCCGGACCGATCAGCAGGACACAGCCATGACCGACACAACAGACTCCATTCATCGTCAGTCGACCACGACGGCGGCGCAAGGCAGCCCGGCGCATTCGCTGCTCGCGATGTCACGCCGCTCGCTGTTGCAGCGCATGTTTTTAGGGCTGGGTGTTGTGGGTTCGCCGGCCTTGCTAACCGCTTGTGGCGGGTCCTCGTCGTTTGGTTCGACGGATGACACGCCGGTCGGAGGCGATCCGACGCCGCCTGCCGAGCCGCCTGTCGGTGGGCCGGAGCTGACCTTGCCGACCGGCCCGTTGGCGGGCATCGGCCCGGTGGAACCCAAGACGATGACCAGCGGCGGCATCGATGGTATCGACGAAGAGATGGTCGCGCCGGCGGGATTCGATGTGCGGGTCGTCGCCCGCAACGGCTTGAACCCGCTCAGCGGCCAGCCGGATGCCACCGGATTCGAGTGGCATGTGAACCCCGACGGCGGCGCGGTGTTTCCGTCTCCGCTCGATGGCGGCTGGGTCTATGTGTCGAACAGCGAGACCACGCCGGGCGGGGTCGGCGCGCTGCGCTTCGATGCCGACGGCAACCTGATCGATGCCTACCGGATTCTCGATGGCACGACGAACAACTGTGCCGGCGGCGCCACCCCGTGGGGAACCTGGCTGTCCTGCGAGGAAACCACCGGCGGCGAGGTCTACGAATGCAATCCCTTCGGCACGGTCGATGACGCCGTCGTGCGGCCCGCCCTGGGCGCGTTCCCCCATGAAGCTGTCGCCATCGACCCGATTAATCATGTCGCGTACCTGACCGAAGATGGCGGCGACCAGCGCTTCTACCGGTTCGTGTCGAATCCGGGTGATCTGACCACGCTGGCCGACGGCACCGTTCGTATGGGGCTGACCGACGGCACCCTGGAAGTGCTCAACATCACCGGTTTCGAGAATGGCGGCGATCCGGCATCAGAAGACGTGCGCGAAGCGGTCGCAGTCACCTGGACGGAAGTCGGCACCTCCGGCGGCGTGCTGGGCGTCGGCGGCACGGCCAACGGCACCCAGTTCAACGGTGGCGAAGGCATCTGGTACTACGAAGTGCCGGAAGGCCTGCGGGCGATACCCGATGCCGGCACGGTGCCGACGCGGGGCGTGATCTTCTTCGCGACCAAGGGCGATAACCGCGTCTGGGCGTTCGACGTGGCCAACCAGCTGATCGAGCTGATCTTCGACAACGACAACATGCAGGTCGAGACCGGCTTCAATGATGTCGACAATGTCACCGTGAGCCCCGCCGGCGACGTGCTCGTGGCCGAAGACGGCGATTTGATGCGCCTGTACGTGATTGTCCCGAACGAACCGGCCAAGCTGCTAATGCAGATCAACAAGGGCGGCTCCGAGATCACCGGTCCAGCCTTCACGGCGGATGGATCGCGGCTGTACTTCAGCAGCCAGCGTGGTCCCAGCGGCGTGGATGGCACCGGCTCGGGCGGGGCGACCTACGAGATGACCATTCCGGCCGAGTTCCGCGGCTAGGCACCAGACATTGATGGCGGTTGACCGCGTTCGATGTCACGTCAGAGGGGCGTAATCAATGGGGGGTCGTGAATTCGCTCGTGCCCTGGTCGTCGCGGGGGTGATGATGCTTGCGGCCTGTAGTGGCACCGATGCCCCCGCCGTAGAAGATGCCGATCCGGTGGTGGTCGAGCCGTCACCGCCCACAGTCACGCTGCTGGCATCGGCGACGCAAGGTCTGGTCGGTGAACCGATACGTCTGGATTGGACCAGCAGCCATGCCGACCATTGCGACGCGGCGGGCGCCTGGTCCGGCAGCAGACCGCTGGCGGGCACCGAGCAGTTGTCCATCGACGCCGCAGGCCCAGCGGTTTATGAGCTGACCTGCACCTCGTCCGAAGGGTCTGCGACTGCATCGGCCACGGTCACCGGACTGCTTGCACCTACGCTCACCCTGGTCAGTTCGGCATCCAGCGCCGTGCTGGGCAGCGAAGTCATGCTCAGCTGGAACGCCGAAGACGCGACCGAATGCGAGGCCTCCGGCAGCGAGGACTGGCAGGGCAGCCGGCCGGTCACGGGCGAGCAGGCGGTTCGGATCTCCCAGGCAGATCAGCGCTACGCATTGCGTTGTACAGGCGATGGTGGAGCGGTGAGCAGAGATGTCGCCGTCGCCGGTGTGTCCATGCCCATGCTGAGCTTCACCGCAGTGCCCAGCCAGAACGAAGCGCCGGCAACACTGCAGTTGAGCTGGGCCGCAACAGCCAGCGATGCCTGCCTTGCCTCTGGCGACTGGTCAGGCGAGCAACCGGTCGCGGGCTCGGTTCAATTCGATTTGACAGAGCCTCGGGCATATCGATTCGCGCTGCGTTGCACGGGTCAGTTGCCCGCCTTGCAGGTCGAAGAAACTGTCGATTTCGTGCTGGCCGACCCGCTTGATGCGGCCCGCGCACTGTTCGAACAACGTCAACGGCTGCGTGAGGCGGCCGGTCTGGGAGAGTCCTGATGCACGGGTTACGTTTTGTCGCTGCCGGGTGCCTGCTGGCCACCGCGATGGTGGTTCCCGGCCCGTCGTTTGCGGCGGGCATGAGCACCCATGCGCTCATGGCCGAGTACGGCAGGCGTTATCTGCCGGACACGCATCCGCTCAAGGCCATACTCACCGCCCACCGTCCTGCCTTGCTGGCCGGGGCCATGTACCCGGATGGCGGCTACGCCACCGGCGCAGTGTTTCCCGGCGATCGGGATGTCGCGGAAACGGCGCATTGGGAGTTCTTCGTCAATCCGTTGATGCAGGTGCTGCACGACGACGGCTGCGTTGCCGGCGAGTCACTGGATATCCCCGTTTTCGGTGGCACGCTGGACTACATCACCACCACGGCGACAGGTCTCGCGCCGCTGGCCGAACTGCGCTTCGATGACAGCTGTGGCGCGATGATCGCCTACGCCATGGGCATTGCCGCGCATGGCCTGGGTGACGAGGTCTGGGATGCCCTGTTCGAACCGCAGGTGCGGGAGCGCGGGGAGGAGGCCGAGTCCTCGCCGGCCTACACCCTGGATGCCTTCCCGCCCGGCGCCGAGGTCAGCGTTGGCGACGTGTTGCGCGCCGTGGTGGGCGATGCGCCCTTCGAAGCCCTGAAGCAGGGCTTTGATCCGCTGTCGCTCAACAGCATCGAATACGCGATGGATGTGATTGCGATCCGCGAACAGGACCTCTGGGCGGATGTGCCGTATCTGACCTTTCCGCCCGTTGATGTGCTGGCGAGGGCTTACACGGCCTCGGGCCGTGATGTCGATGCCTCGGAAGAAGCCATCCAGCGCGCGGCGTTGTTCACCCGCACCCTGGTGCTGGCCGAGCGGGCCGGTTCAGCGGTGGAATACGACCGCGTGCGTCAGCAAATGCCCTGGGCCTCCGGCCATTATTTCACCGGCTCCGGTGGGGTGATTCACGTTGGCAAGATGATCACCGGCTACTACCTGCACCTGTGGGACAAGTTGCAGCAGGGCGTGGTCAATGCACGCGGCCCGCAGATTGTTGGCGTTCACCCGGACAACGGCGAGCAGGGCGTGCCATTCGGTTACTCGGCCGACCGCTTCGTTCGGGTATTCATCTCCGGATCGGTGGATCGAGCCAGCGTCGCCAACGCGCCGGGTGGACTGGTGCTGTTCGCACCGGATGGCCAGATCGTGCCGGCGCGCCTGTCCGGCTTCGGGCCGCTTTATCAGGGCGACGGTACCCACGGCATCGGCATCGAGATCACCGGTGATCTGCAGCCGGCCACGGAGTACACCGCCGTCATCACGACGCGGGCACAGGATGCCCGCGGTCGCGCGCTGATGGAGCCGCTGGTCTGGACCTTCCGCACCGCGGCTGAGTAGATCTAAGCCGCGCGATCGAGAAACCGGCGGATGCGGTCCACGGCTCGCGTGGCATCTGGCAGCAGTCCGATCTGCATCTGAAAGTCGTGCCAGAGGTCGTCGTACACCTCGCAGCTCACCGACACCTGCGCGGCCTGCAGGGCGTTGGCAAATCGCAGGCTGTCCGAAAGCAGCACTTCTTCGCTGCCTACCTGGATGAGCGTTCGCGGCAGGCCGCCGAGCTGGGCGAATAGGGGTGACAGCATGGGGTCGTCCAGTGGCCGCTCGCCGGCATAGCCGAAGCGACTGGCCCGGCCCCAGGCGGGGTCGATCATGGGGTCGCGCCTGGCCAGGCGTTCCACGCTTTGGCCGCTCATCGTCAGGTCGGTCCAGGGGGACATCAGCACCAGCGCACCGGTCATGCCTCCGCTGCGGGCTTTCAGCGCCAACGCTGTCGAGGCGCATAGCCCGCCGCCCGCCGAGTCACCGAGCAGGCAGATATTCTCCGCTCGCGTGCCCTCGGCAATCATGGCGTCGTAGCTGGCGAGTGCGTCGTCAACCGCCGCCGGGTAGGCATGTTCCGGCGCCAGCCGATAGTCCGGCAACCAAACGACGCGCCGGGTGGCTCGCGCCATCTGGGCCGCGTAGCCCAGGTAAGCGCCGTCGCCGCCCAGGACATAGGCGCCGCCGTGCAGGAACAGAATGCGGCCGGCGTCATCGGCCCCGGTGGGGGTCAGCACGTGGACCGTCCGACCGCCGATTTGCCGTGTGTCTATCGTCACCGATGACGGCTTGGCCACCGATTTGAGAATCGCCTTGGTCCAGGCCCGCTGAAACCGGACGGGTGGATTGCGGGCCAGCACGCGCTTCATGGTCGTCCGCAGAATGCCCTTGCAGAGCTTGCGGCGCGCCCGCGCGTTGGTCGGGTTGATATGGAGAATGTGGTGGTTTGTCCCCTCGGTCATGCGCACAGTCCTTGTTTTCTGATCCGGCATTGTTATCCGAAAGGATTGTGCCGCATGACCGGGGCCGGTGCCGCTATTCCAATTCTGGCGTGAACGTCGGAGCCGAGCGGCCCAGTCCGTCGAGGCCCTGGGCAAGCTGTTCATAGGCATAGGCCAGACGCAGCAGCCCGGCTTCATCGAACTCGCGGCCCAGCAGTTCCATGCCCACCGGCAGCGCCGGTTCGGTGGCGGCCATGCCAGCCGGCATGGAGATCGCCGGAAAACCGGAAAACGGGCTCAGGCGGTTGTTCGAGCCGGTGGGCGGGCTGGAGCCTGCCGCGGCGGCCAGGCCCTGGATGCTGGGGTAGACCAGGGCATCGTAGGGCGCACCCAGCGGCGTGCCGTCCAGGGTTTCGTGATTCAGTGCCGCGAACAGTCGCGCCCGCACAAAAGGCCCGCGCTCCTGCACGTTTTCCAGATAGGTCGGGTCGAACTCACGCGTCGTGCCGCTCAGGGCATCGAGCGCGAGCACAAACAGGCTGTCGTTTTCGTAGCCGCCGCTGGCCAGCACGGCCTCGAAGCTGCGCAGGTGGCTATCCTCGTCCGATGACCAGGACATCAGGTACTCGGTCAGATGATCGCGAAACTCCCAGCGCGACACGCTGGAATAGCCGGTGATGTCGGCCAGGTCCTCGATGACCACGTCCTCCACCGTGGCACCGGCGGCCGTCATCGCAGCCAGCGCGGCATCGACCACCGCAATCACCTCTGCATTGCTGCCGAACAAATCCCGTACGACACCGATTCGTGCGCCCTGCAGCGCGTTGTCGTCGAGGGCATCCGCGAACGAGGGCGGCACACCGGTTAGCGCGGCGTAGGCGTCGGCGCTCGCGACCAGCGTCGCGCCATCTTCGGGGCGTGTGGTCGGCTCGTTGTACTGGCCCGATCCGCTGCCGGCGTCATAGCCGACCATGGCATCAAGCAGCAGGGCGCAATCCCGTACCGTGCGGCACATCGGTCCGCCCACATCCTGGAAATGCGCCAGCGGCAGGATGCCGTCCTGCGACACCAGTCGCAGGCTGGGACGAATGCCGATGAGGCCGCCCACCGACGACGGCACGCGGATGGACCCCCCGGTATCCGACCCGGTGGCAAACATGGTCAGGCTGGCGGCCACCGAGGCGCCGGAGCCGGAGCTACTGCCGCCAGCACCGCGCGTCGGGTCGTAGGGGTTGTGCACCAGCCCGCCCATGGACGAGGAGCCGACGAAGCCGAAGGCGAACTCGTCCATGTTCGCCTTGCCCAGAATGATGCCGCCGTTGGCGCGAATACCCGCGACGCTAAAGGCATCGTCCGGGGGCATGGCATTGTCGAGGGCTGTGGCGCCGGCGCTGGTCACCAGGCCGGCGGCGTCAAAGTTGTCCTTCAAAAGCACCGGCGCGCAGTGCAATGGTCCGGTCAGGCCGCCTGCCGCGTAGGCCGCATCGAGATTCGCGGCCTCACTGAGCGCATCGGGATTGACCACGATCACGCTGTTCAGCTCCGGTCCCTGGCGGTCGTAGGCAGTGATCCGGTCCAGATAGCCCTGAACCAGGTCCACGCAGCTCAGCGAGCCGGCGGCCATGGCGGCATGCACGTCGCTCACCGTGGCCTCGACCAGCTTGAACTCACCGGCAACCGGTGCCGGCGCGCCGCCGTTGTCGGATAGCTGCTCGGTGCCGCCGCAGGCCGCCAGCAGGCCGATGCTCGCGGCGACCAACCATGGGTGAAAAACCCTCATGGCGACACCCGCTGGAATTGCAGGTCGGTGATCTGCACCGTGCCAGCGGTGGTGGTGGAGAACTCCAGCGCCAAGGTCTGCAGGTGGCCGAAGTCGATGCCGCCAAAGGCGGTCAGCGGAATGCGCAGATCACTGAGGATTAGCTTGCGCGAGCCGCCGCCATCGAAGGCATCCCCCGGCGGGTAGAACAGGGCAGCGCTGAAGGCCGACGCATTCAGCCGCGCGCTGCGCCCGGCGGAATCGGTCAACGCGATGACGAAATCCTGACCGTCGAGATTGGCGTCGTCACCAATCGACACACCACTGCGAATCGTCAGCACGTGATAGTCGCTGGCATCCAGATTGCCCAACTCGGTGGTGTAGCTGGCGGCGGCGGTCCACTGCAACAGCAGCTGCTCCGTGCTTGTGAAGGTCGGATCGGACTCGCCGCAGCCGCTGCCGTCGCGGGCCTCCGTCGTACAGGCCTCGAACCGGGCAAAGCCGTTCAGCGTGATTGCACCACCCAGAGCGTTGGTCGTCAGCGAACTGGCCAGCGGCGTGGTATCGATCACCACGCGATCGTCGGCGCCCGACCAGGCCGACAACAGATAGCGCTGTGCACAGCCGGTGCTGTCGCCCTCCGGACAAATGGTTGGCGGCACGTCGGCCAGCCCGGTCCAGTAGTCCGCAAAGGCCGTTTCGCCGCCCACGAAGTAGCGGAAGAACGAGGCCATGAAGAACGTGCCCAGCGCGCGCTGGGCCTCGGGCGTATCGCGCTTATTGGTCTCGGCGCTGGTGCCGCAATGGCTGTCGTTGGCCGTGCCGTGGATCTCCCAGTCGTCGGAGGTCCAGACCGTATTGAAATAGTTGTGGTTGGCGCCCATCGCCAGAATCTGGAAGCGCGGGTGGCTGTCGTCCGGCGCCAGGTTGCGAGCCGCGTCGAAGGCGAAAGCACCCATCAGGTTTTCGACATCACCATCGCAGTAGGGCAGCAGCGTTGCCCAGGTCACGCCGGTGACATCCAGGGCGTTGTAGTCGGTGGGGGCGAGCGAGAATACGGCGGTCAGCGTATGCGGCTGCTCGCGGGTGGCGTTCAGGGTGATGGTCTTGTTCACGCCTTCGCCGCCACGTGAGTGGCCCATCAGGCCAATGTGCTCAAAATCCAGGCGCCCGAGCAGGGCATCGAAGCCGTTGCCACCGCTGGTGTTGATGTCCCGAAACGCATCCAGGTGGGTCAGGATCAGCTCGGCGCGGGCCAGGGCGCCGGCGTCGCCAGCGTTCGCGCTGCCGTCGTTGTCGTTGATGTCGTTGGTATCGATGGAGATCACGGCATAGCCGTGGCTGGCCAGGTTTTGCACCAGGTAGTCGTAGCCGCGGTAGCTGTTGGCCGGGGTGATGATCGGCGCCAGGTCCGGGCAGTTGTCGTCCCCGACCGGAACCGGCAGCTGGCCCAGCGTGGTTTCGCAGGTCTGGTGACGGCCATGCTGGAACAGCAGCACCGGCAGGGCGGTATCGAAGGTCGTCGGGTAGGTGATGTACCCGTGCACATCGGTTTCGTAGGTCGTCCCGGTCTGCTCATCGGCCACGGTGATGCGGCCGAAGTCGTACTCAGTGGAGGTCAGCTCCAGCGCACCGCCCGCCGCGGGGTCGGTGGCGATGTCGGCAATGGGCGGCAGCGTGGGCCGGGCCACGCCATCGGGGCTGTCGTTCTGGGGCGTGCCGAATTCGGATTGACCGCCACAGGCGGTGAGCAGGGCCGCGATGGCAGCCAGGGTGATGACGCGGTATTGCATTGAGATGTCCGTGCGGGTTGGGGGCCGGCCCCACGCCGGCTCGCCGCATCACCGCACAATGCGTGCCACTGCGCCGCCTACTTCGTCGCCGCCACCAGCGGTTCCGGCTTGCCGATGCCGTAGCCCTGGACATAGTCCACACCCATGGTGGCGAGGCGGTCGGCAACCTCGCGGTTCTCGACAAATTCGGCCACGGTTTCCACGTTGAAGGCCTGGGCCATGGACACGATGGTCTTCACGATGGCCTGGTTGCTGGGGTCGCCCAACAGGTTGCGGATGAACATGCCGTCGATCTTCAGGTAGTCGATGGTCAGTTGTTTCAGATAGCCAAACGACGACATGCCGCTGCCAAAGTCATCCAACGCCACCCGTGCGCCGCAGGCGTGGACTTCACTCAAGAAAGCCGAGGCCACATCAAAGCGGCCAATGGCCGCGCTTTCGGTGATCTCGAAGCACAAGCGGCGGGCCAGCCGGGGATGTCGCTTGAGCGTGGCCACGACCTTGTCCAGGAACTCGCGGTTCGCCAACGACTTGCCGGACAGGTTCACCGAGTACATGCACCGCGTGGTATCCGCGTCCTGTGCTTCGAGAAAGGCGAGGGTCTCGTTGAACACCCACCGGTCGAGTTCGTCCGACAGGCCGAAGCGCTCGGCGGCTGGCAGGAACTTGCCCGGCGGTATCACCGAGCCATCCTCGCCAATCATCCGCACCAGAATCTCGTAGTGTCGCGCCCGGTCGGATGTCAGTGCTTCGATTGGTTGGGCGAACAGGCGGAAGCGGCCGTAGCGCAGCGCATCGTGCAGCCGGGCGACCCAATCCACTTCGCTGTCGCCGTCCTCGGGAGAGGTCTGCGTGTGCGGCGACCAGTAGTCGAGGAATGGCTCGCCGGCTTCGCGTGCCCGTTCGCAGGCCCGTTCGGCACGTGCGAGCAGATCGCTGGCGGTCAGATCAGGGCCGAAGCCCGTGACGGCGCCGACGCTGGCGCCGCAGCGGAAGATGTGCCGGTCCACCGTAAACCGGTAGGAACGAATCGCCCGGCTCACCTGCGACATGCAGGCCTTGACCTCGGCATCACTCTGGTCGCGCAGGTAAATGGCGAAATGATCGGCACCAATGCGGCTGATCAGCGTTGAATCCGCCAGCGCGTCGCGCAGCACAATGCCGATTTGTTTCAGATAGCGATCGCCAGCCTCATGGTGAGTGGATTCGTTGATCACCTTGAAATGATCGAGATTCAGGTAGATGACACTGCAGGTCGCATCGTCCGGCAGCTCGATCAAGCTGTCGGCAATTTGACGCTCGAACTCCCAGCGGTTGAGCAGGCCGGTGACGGAATCCAGGCAGTCGCGGCGATGCAACTGCCGCTCGGCCTTGCGCAGCCGCGACAAATCCTCCGCGGCGATCAGCGTCACCGGATCACTCTGCGGCATTTCGTGGGTGCGAATCGACAGCACAACCGGCAGCGGCGGACCCTTGCGACCCTGCAAATAGGCTTCGTACTGCACGGGCTCGGAGGTTTCCCCGGCCTGCGATTGGCGAATCGCCCCGGTTAGCAGGGCGGCGGATTCCGAGGTGCACAACTGATCGAAGGTGTACCCCGCCACATCGGAAAAGCTCACGCCCAGCCGCCGTGCGGCGAACAGGCTCATGGACACGATCCGGCATTCGGAATCAAGCAGGAACACCAGCCCAGGAAAATGCTCGTGCAGCAGCCGGTAGCGCGCCAGGCTCAGCATCAGGCCTTCTTCCAGCTCGTTGATGCGCTTGCGGCTCCACACCTCACCGATAGCACCGGCCAGCGCACGGGCCGATTCCACATCGGCC
Organism: Abyssibacter sp.; assembly: GCA_023146115.1. GTDB lineage: Bacteria > Pseudomonadota > Gammaproteobacteria > Nevskiales > OUC007 > Abyssibacter. The sequence continues at coordinate 28,352 of JAGLCS010000003.1, forward strand.
TCGCCGAATTCCGCGGCCTCGGCCAGCCGTTCGATGGTGAGGGCACCACGCAACTCGCCACGGGCGAGCACCGGCACCACCAGCCACACGCTGCCGCTGGATACGCGCTGGCCGCCGCGTGAAACCACGTGCTGGCGGATGATCGTCGGCTCGCCTTCGCAGAGCGTGTCGATGGTTCGGCTGACGGGCGGCGGTGGGGTGCCATCGTCATCGCCGTGCATCACCTCGAACTGTGCCGACATGCCGATACGCTGCCAGATACTCACGCGCTCGCAGGTCACCTGCTCACGAAATCCACTCACCGCGGCACCCAGCCAGCTCTCCGGTGCTTCGTAGGTCAGGGTGTGATGGAAACGCTCGCTGCTGAGCATGGGCGGGCTGAAACTCGGCGCGCGCTCAATGCTCGTCACGGTTTTGAGACTGTCCGTGTCGGGGGCCGATGTCTTGAGTGTGGAACCGGTCATGGAGAACACAGTTGCCATAGGAAACTCCGCTGGGATCGGGGTGATCCGTCACTGATACCCATTGGATCGGCCCGAGCCGCAGAATCTTGAGCGCCGCTGATCGGCGCAGGCGTGCAGGGCGTTGCCGGCTAAAAGGCTAGGCGTGGCGCAATGCGGGCCGGTTGGTCGCCTTGGGTCGCCAGTAGCGTTCGAGTTCCACCACTTCACGTTCCACCGTGCGCCGGTCACCAGGGCTTAGCGCGGTGAACTCGCCGCCCAGCGCATAGGCATCATCACGCTGCCGCACGGCACGCACCGTGATCGGGGCATAGAACGCCGTGCCGGACAGCCCGAACGCGCCGTCCAGCACGCGGCCGGGCCGCAGTTCCTCGGCTGATTCGCGGCGCAGGCTCGCACCGAAACCGTGAGTGGAAAGATCGGTGATGCGCACGCGGATCGGCCGACCGCCCAGTGGAAACAGCGTGGCGCGGATCGGCACCGAACGCGGCACGTTCACCCGATGCGTGCGCCGACGCTGGGCATGTTCCACGCTGCCCGGCATCCAGCTCACCAGCGAGCCATCGGCCTGCAAGGCATCGACCGTCGTTGGAAACCGCAGGCCATAACCCTGCACCCGCGCTTGGGCCTGCAACACGGCCTGCTGCCGCAGCGCGGCAAAACCACCGGGCGGGGCATCGAAAATCAGCTGGTCGTGGTCGGTATCCAGCCGCAACAGCAGGCTGAGGTAAGAGCGCACGTTGTGACGCAGTGTCACCGGCTGGCGAGCTTCAGCAAGGCGCCGGAGCAGGGTGATGATCTCATCACGTGAGTCCACCACCTGCCAATCCTGTGGAGGCGAAGCGGGCATCAGGCGTGGCCCAAAACCCGGCCCGGTGCATAAGTAGTCGCGCCCGCGTCGCCGTAACCGGTCGTCGCGGGTTCCGTACCCAGCGCGCGCAAGGCGGCGCCTGTCTGGTCACGGCGTTGGGCCACGACCGCAAAGGTCTTGCGCAGATCCGCCTGCAGGCGTTCGAGTGCCTGCACCACCTGGGGCTGGTCCTGCGGGTGTTCGGCATCGAGTCGGGTCACGCCAGAATCGTTCATCGCCTCGATGCTGGTTTCCAGCTCGCGCGCCACGGCCAGCAGCGCATCGGGGTCACGCCCCAGCGCAGCGGCTTCCAGCGCCTGAATCTGCGAACCCAGCTCGCTTTCAAGCTGCTTCAATGTGGCGTCCGGCGACTTCACCGGCCACCCATCTGCCATTCCATATGCGCCATCTTGGTGGCGATGGATTCGGCATTGACCTGATAACTACCCGAGGCAATGGCCTCGCGAATGGCGGCGACCTTTTGCACGTCGACATCCGGTGTTTGCTGGGCCACGTTCACCAGCTCGTTCAAGTTTGCGCCCTGGCCACTGAGCGTGACCGAGTCGGCTTCGCTCACCGAGCCGATCTTGGCGTGGCCAGCCGCCCCGGACTTGCCAGCCTGCACGCCCTGTGCGCCGGACGTCATCTGGGTTACGACGGACGATTCGATCTTCCCGGTCACGATGCTTCTCCTGCGTTCTGTGTCAGATGACTGACGTTATCGACGCCGTTCACGAATTCTTGAGCGATTGTTTTTTGACACCGACGAACGGTCATTGGACTTAACTCACTCAATTAAAAGACTAATTCACCAGAACCGAGCCATCGTCCTGCGCCCGGCCCTCAATGATCCGTCCCGACGACAGGTTGCGGACCTTCACCAGCCCCGATGGACCGACCGCCTGCAACGCCTCGCCACGGCTGCGAATCTCCACGCCACCGGCGCGTGCCACCAGCGTCACCGTCTGGCCGCGATCAATCACATTCGCTGCCGTAAACCACTGCGGGCGGATCACCGCACCGGCCGCGATATGCCGGCGCGCAACACGCCCGGCCACGGCGGGGATATCCGTCATGAACCCCCGCGTCGCCCCGCGTACGGCCTGTTCCACCCGCTCCAACTGCTCCGGTGCAATCACCGTGCCTGCCGCAATCGGCGCCTTGGCAACCACCACATAACTGCGTTGCTGCGTGCGTACCGGCACAAACAGCTTCCACCCCGGCGACGCCAGGCAACGCACTTCCACCGTCGCGGCCCCGCTAGCCGGGTTGCCGATCATCCGCATGCCCTGCGGCTGAGTCGCACAGCGCGGCAGCTGCAAGCGGGCATCCAGGCCACCCGCCGTTACCGTAGTACCGCGCGGTAGCTCGCGTTGGGCATACCGCTGCGCGGCGGCATTCAGCCGGGTGATGTCCTCAGTGGCAGCGGCCGAGGCCGATGCGCCAAAGCACATCGCCAAGCTCGCGACCACGACCAGAATGGAAGATCGGAATTGCATGCTCGGTTCAGGCAAGTGGCGTACCACGGCGTTGGTGCCGAGCGTGACGATAGGGTTTAGGATCGAATTGGCACAACTATGTCCGGGTTTGTCGGCGGAACACGTAGGTACTACGGAAACACTGATCTATTCCCACCACCAAGACGGAACCGGTTTTCGCGCAAGCCCAGACGGAGTGAGTGCGGTTTGGTCATTCCAAATGAGCGAACGACCACGCAGACTTGCGGGAAAACCGGCCCGTTCCATACGGATTGCGCCTGAAAACAGGCCACGCGACGTTACTCGTCGCTCATTTGGAATGACCAAACTTCACTTCTCGCGCCTTGCCTGGCCTGTTTTCAGGCGGCAACTTGGCGGCGGGAATAGATCAGTGTTTCCTTAACTCGTTGAGTACCGCCGAAACCTCATCCGGTGTCATCACCACAGGCACATTGCGGCTAGGCCGAGCCCTCACCACATCTTCCAGCCGCGGCAAATCCTGCTCCAGCACGACCGAATACAGAAACAACACGGCTGCCAAAGCCTGATTCTGCGTGCTTGCGGAAACACCCCGCTCTACCGCCAGATAAGTGAGAAACGCCTCGACCTCCGGGCGGCCCATCTCCCTTGGATGCCGCCGCCCATGAAATCGAATGAAGCGCCGTATCCAGCTCAGATACGACTGCTCCGTACGGATACTGTAATGTTTGACACGTAGCTGATGCTGAACTTCCGTCAGCAACATCTTTGGTCGAGTCGGCATGACAAGCCACCAGATGAACCTGACGCCTAATAACGGAATTGACACATGAAAGCGGACACCACGGGC
>JAGLCS010000030.1 GCA_023146115.1 Abyssibacter sp.
GGATCGTTCGCCCCTTCACAAGGGTCTGAGCTTACAAGCAGGCCGTCGGCGCAAGCTCAAATCCGCGCCGTGTTAACCTGCTGCACTGCAGCATTCAGACATCGGAGGTCTTCAACCATGCCGCAACAGACTCCCAAACCATCAGACAAACATCGTGTTGTGATTGTCGGCGGGGGGTTCGGGGGATTGTTCGCCGCACGCGCGCTCGGGCGCAGCGGTTACGACGTCACACTGCTGGACAAGCGTAATTTTCACCTGTTCCAGCCCTTGCTCTACCAGGTCGCCACCGGAACGCTGACGGTGGGTGACATCTCCACCCAGCAACGCGTTGTCCTGCGCAAGTACGCGAACGTGCGCACGCTGCTCGGCACGGTTTACGACGTGGATGTCGACCGGCAAATCGTCTACTACGACGGCGGTGAAGCGCCCTACGACACACTCATCGCCGCCACCGGCGTCAAGCATCACTACTTCGGCAATGACCACTGGCGCGAGCACGCGCCGGGGCTGAAGACGGTCGAACATGCGCTGGAAATGCGCCATCGCCTGTTTCGTGCCTTCGAGGAGGCGGAGAAGGAACCCGATGCGGAGCGTCGACGGCGCCTGCTGACCTTCGTGATCGTGGGCGGTGGTCCCACCGGGGTCGAGCTGGCCGGTGCGCTCGGCGATCTGACGCAGCGCGTCATGGTCGGCAACTTCCGTGCAATCGACCCGCGCGACGCGCGCATCATCCTGGTCGAAGGCACGGAAAACATCCTGCCGGCCTATTCGGACGACCTGCGCGCCGCTGCGAAGCGGATGCTGGAAGAGCTCAAGGTGGAGGTCCGCACCAACAGCATGGCGAACGACGTCACCGCGGACCATGTCCGGATCAAGTTGCCGGACGACAGCACCGAAACCATCGAAACCGACAACGTGCTGTGGGCGGCCGGTGTCACGCTGTCCCAGTTCGGTCGAACGCTGGGCACACGCACCCAGGGCGAAACCGACCGCCCAGGCCGCCTGGTCGTCAACGAGTGCCTGCAAATGCCCAGCCACCCGAACATCTTCGTCATTGGCGACCTGGCCTGTGCCCCGGATGGCAAGGGCGGCACCTTGCCCGGCCTGGCGCCGGTCGCCATGCAACAAGGCAAGTACGTGGCGAAGTACCTGAAGCGCCAGGCCAAGGGGAAAGCCGCCAAGCCGTTCCGGTATAGCGACAAGGGTTCGATGGCGATCATCGCCCGCTACCGCTGCGTGGGCGAAATCTTCGGCTGGAAGGTCAAGGGCGCATTCGCCTGGATGGTCTGGTCACTGGTGCACATCGCCTCATTGATCGAACCCGATCAGCGCATGACCGTGACCATTCAGTGGCTGTCGCGGTTTTTCGGCACCTCGGCGGATCGCCTGATCACCGGCAACCCGCCGAAGACAACCGAGGTGCAGGCCGAGCACGGCGTCGAGCTCGAACGGAAGGCGAGTTAGGCAAGCAGCACGTCGACATTTTCGGGCGGCCGCCCGATCACCGCGCGGTCGCCCGAGACGACAATCGGACGTTCCAGCAGCTTGGGATGCTCGACGAGCACCGCGATCCAGGCATCGTCAGAGCGATCGTCTGCGGCAGACAGCCCCAGCTCCTGCGCCATCGGTTCCTTGAACCGGATGATGTCAGTCACGGCCACGCCGAGCTTGCCGATCAACGCTTTCAGCGTCGCCGCATCCGGCGGCGCATCCAGGTACTTCACGATCGCGTGAGGACTGCCGGACTCTTCGACCCTTGCCAGGGTTTGCCGGCTCTTGGAGCAGCGGGGATTGTGGTAGATGGTCAGTGTCATGCTGCGCTCAGTCGTTTCGAGGACGACCATTTTAGGGCAGCACCGCCCTCAGAACTGGTCCTTGCGTCGCCGGATCTCGGCGAATGCCTCATGAAACGGCGCACCGCTCATGCCGATGGCGGCTTGCACGCCGGCGTCATCGGCGCGCAGAAATGGGTTGGTGGCGCGCTCCAACGCAATCGTGGTCGGCACGGTGAATTCACCACTCGCACGCCGGGCATCCACCCACTGCGCGCGCGCCTGCAATTCCGCATTGCCGGCGTCCACACTGAGTGCGAAGCGCGCGTTGGCCTGCGTGTACTCATGGGCACAGTAGATTACGGTCTCCTCCGGCCAGTCGCGCAGGCGCGACAGCGAAGCCCACATCTGCTGCGGCGAGCCTTCGAACAGGCGTCCGCAGCCCATGGCGAACAGCGTGTCGCCGACAAACGCTTTCTGCGCGGCAGCAAAGTGATAGACGATATGTCCCAAGGTGTGACCAGGCGTATGAAGCACCTGCGCCTGACACTCACCAACAGCCACGACATCACCCTCGTCGACAGTGCGGTCGATGTTCGGGATCCTGGCGGCTTCGTGCACTGGCCCCACGATCTCGCAGTCGTATCGTTTTTTGAGCATCGCGTTGCCGCCAACGTGGTCCGGATGCCAGTGAGTATTCAGGATCATGTGCGAGGGCCAGCCCAGATCATCCAGCTGCCGGACGATGGCGTCTCCATCCGGAGTGTCGATGCAGGCGACGGTGCCGGTCGCGTCATCACGGATCAGGAATCCGTAGTTGTCGGACAAGCACGGAAACTGATGAACTTGAAGCATGATGTCTCGACGGCGGTGTCTGGGCGTACACGCATGCTAGCGCGGCCGCCCGCGCCCGTATAATCCCGCCCGGCGTCGACCCCATCCCTCTGCCCCCAAGTGCCTTATTGTGATTTCGCTCAATCAGGTCGCGCTACGTCGCGGCCCCCGAAAGCTGCTCGACAACGTGACCATGACCCTGTCTGCCGGGCAGCGCGTGGGCATCGTCGGACGCAACGGCACGGGCAAATCCAGCCTGTTTTCGCTCATCCTCGGCGAGATTGATCTCGACGCGGGCGACTTGCACGTGCCCGCCGGGCTAACCATCGCCAATGTCAGCCAGGAGATCACCGATCGCAGCCGCTCGGCGCTGGACTATGTGCTCGACGGCGACCCCGAACTGCGCGCAATCCAGCGCGCCGTGTCCGAGGCAGAGGCCGCCGAGGACGTGCAGGCCATTGCGACAGCTCATGAGCACATGCATGCCGTTGATGGCTACGCCGCAGAATCGCGGGCCGCGCGGCTACTCGATGGCCTCGGTTTTGATACCGAGGTGATCCGCAATCCGGTCAGCGCGTTCTCGGGCGGCTGGCAAATGCGCCTGCACCT